>JBQCJM010000123.1:0-18785 GCA_051952715.1 Flavisolibacter sp. | reverse complement strand
ATTTTTTGTAACCATTGCTAACCAATTCTTCATTCTCTATTTTTCCTATTTCAAACAAAGCCCCCTGTGGACTACAGATCGTTACGCCATCACTTAGGTTTGAAACATCTATCCATCTTTGAACAGAAAAAAAATCTTTGTTAGCACCCGGCGTCTGATCTTTACCAGGAATAAAATATTCATCGCCCATGCCAATGCGTACTGTTGGTTCGGCCAAAGAAAAAGGAAATGCAATATGCACCGATTCCTTTTCACGAATAGCTCTTTTATCAATTTCTACTGACAGCTTTAAATAATCTGCTCCGTTGTATTGGCTAATTTCATAAACCACTTCATTGGCGCCTTCCATACTGCAAGTGATTTTATATTGTTTCAGCAAAGGGCCGTTCGCTACCAGTTCAATATTTTTTACCGATGTTAATGAATGTAGATCAGGGTTGCGGCCCTTTACATAAATCGCCTGGAGCAAGCCGGGAAACTCTTTGCTGTTTGTCCACTGCTTGTTTTGCGTGTTTACAGTTTTCAATGCGCCTGTAACACTATCAAGGCTATAAGCGATCGGTGATTGGAATAATAACACTTCTTTTTCTTTTACATCAGAAAAGCGATAATTTTTCTCTCCGCCGGCAGGAACTTTGTTTGCATAAAAAACCATTTTATTGCCTGGCAGTTTTTGCACAACAACCGCGTTGCCATTTTCATCTGTCAGGAAGTTTCCGGTAAAAGATGAAGGATAAGAAGTTTCCACATAACCACTCCTGTTCCACGAAAGTGTATTGAGCACTGTGATAGAACCTGGTTTGGCAATAGCCTCTTTCAATGCCTGCTCAATACGATCAATATAATATTTTGCTGAATCCAAAAATCCTTTTTTGTATTCCCATTGTGCAGTGGTAAACGGATCATCGGGTTTGGAAATGCTGCACCAGGCGCCCCAGGTATGCTCGTGAAAAAGCACGATATTTTTTTTGGCTCCATAAAACCATTCTTTCTTAATGCTGATGTTTTTTTGATGTGCAAGTTTTTCCAACTGCACAAGCTTCTCACTCAACATTCGGTTTTCCGCTTCTTCTTTAGCTGTAGAATAAGCGCCATCTTCCCAATAAGGTGTGAAGTCCCCGGTTATGGAAGGAATCTGTTTTCCGTATTTTTTTTCCAAGCGTTCGAACATATCTGTTACACCCGCCAGCACCAGCTTTGGCGAGGCGTATTTCTCATTCCATTTTTTTACAAAATCGGAAACTGTACTGTCAGTGGGACCGTTATCAGATACAATATTATACCGCCATTGCACCATATCGTAAGGATAATGGAGAGCATCTAATTCATCAAGATAACCGGCAATCTTTTCAACAGATCTTTCTGCCACGCCGCCTTCCGGCGTGCCGTGCCAGGATGAATAACCCTTACCGCAGGTCCACAGTAAAATACTGTCTTTACCCGATGCTGATTTCCACCAGTAAGCTTTATTGCCCATTTCAACTATAGTAGAACCAATACGATCGCCGTTGCCCGGAAGACCCTCTATATAATTGGGACCATTGGAAAAATAACGAATACCATTTTTTGCAAGCGAGGAAACCATACTCCAGTTCATGCCCGGAATATCACTCATCATAGCGGCGTTAATAGGGAGACCTTCTTCACTTCTTAAATTGCGGGCAAATTCTGTGATCCAGTTCATTTCTTCGGGTGTGCTTAATCCTGTGAGAATATTGGCATAAGTAGCCGAAAGAAATATCTGCTTGTTTTTTACCGCATTAAAAAAAGCCTGTTTTTCTTTTTGCGTAGCCTGCTGCAAAAAATTTTCAGCGGCCCAGGCACTTTCAATATTCCAGACAAAACGGCTGCCGTGGGGATAACCCTTTGTTTTTTGAATCAAGTGCAAGGCCCTACGGATATTTTCATTATGGATTTTGATCACATCCTGTTGCAGATGGGAGTAACCAATATCAGTGTGAGAATGATGAATGAGATCAATTTCTCTATAAGTAACAGGATGTAATTGCACCGTAGTATCAAGGCTGCTTAGCTTACCTACATTAGCCCTAATGCGCAATGGCGTTTGCTGCTGCACTTTATTTACATGTGCTTCAAAAACATTAAAACCATTTTGTACTATAAATGATTTTTGTAGCTGACCACCAAGCGTAATATTCAGTTTTCCAGGTGCACCAAAATGCAGCACGGTAACTTGTATGGGTTGCTTATTTTCCAGATTGCCTTTTAGTAAAAAAGGAAGCGTTTTTATTTCAATCTTTTCTTTAAAGGTATAAGCAAAGGTCATGTACCAGTCGTTGCTTTGCTGGTCTTGTCCCTTAACTTTTATCCTGATTGGCGCTCCTTTTTTATATTTTGAAAGCGGCACACGCAAATAAGCCAATCCGTGAGCATCGTTGGCGCCATCTTTTGTTTTGTATTCAAATACAAGCCGCGTACTGTCACTACCACCAAAGGTCCAATAAGGCTTATATTCATTGGGATAGGTTGTAAAAGCTAGCGCATAATGATCGTCAATATACAGGTCGAAGTTTCTTTTGCCACCGCTTGTTCCGGTGGAATGTGCAGCTATCCATATAAAATACGCATACCCGCCTTTAATGTCTGCAGGTATCACATCGGTTTCCCACTCAATCCATTTCTTTCCATCAGTGCAGCGGGTCAGCAAGGCCTGTTTAGCAAATTTGGGATAAACAGAAAAATAAGGAATCACCTCTCCCTGTAAGGTTTTAGCATAACCATTGATAAGATGTTGGCTGCCAAAAACCGGAACCTGCACCTGGCCCAGAACATTTTTATTGAAAAAGATCAAAGCAATTGCAAATAATGGGAGGCAACATTTGGCCTTAAAGTTTTGACTGCGGAAAGGTTTCATATCATACAATTTACAGAGGCTTAGGAAGTGTTGATATTTTGCTATCAGCTTTTAACGGCTGAAGTAATCGTTATGAATAATCATAAGATTTCATCGGAATAAGAATAAACGGACCCACATTTAAAACGTAAGAAAACTTTCTGTTGTCAAAGGGCTAGGAATTTCCTGGTTTGCACAACAATAAAATATCTTATTTCGAAGCAACAATAATAAAGCGTTTTTTTACTTCCAGGCATTTTTTAGAAATCTTATCCAATTGCCATGCATGATGTTTTCTATATCCTGCGGCGCATAACCACGTTTTTCAAACAAAGCAGGCAACTTTTGAAGATCGCTGATTGTTTCCAGATCATGCGGGCATTGCTCCCTTCCAAAAGCGCCGTCAAGGTCAGAGCCGATGCCTATATGCAAAGCGTTTCCGGCCAGTTGACAAATATGATCAAAATGATCGATCAAAACTTCCAGATTGCAGTTCATAGATTGGGGCATAGATTTTCCCCTAATCCAGTTTGGCACCATCATCCACGCATCCAAAGCGCCACCAATTACTGCACCTCTCTTAATCAATTCTTTAATTTGCTCATCGCTAAATTGGCGATTATGGGGCACAAAGGTTCTAACATTGTTATGGCTGGCCCATACATGTCCACTGAAATTATCCATCGCTTCCCAAAAGCTTTCATCACATAAATGCGTGGCATCTAAAATAATATTGAGCCGTTCCATTTCTTTCAACAGCGCTTTTCCTTTCTCTCCCATTAAGCCGGCAGCATCAGTGCCTTGCGCATAACGTCCCGGCCCATAATGTGCAGGGCCTATGGCACGCAATCCGTACTGGTATGCTTTTTCCACGTAATCGAGATGTATTAGTGAATCAGCGCCTTCCAAACTTAAAATATAGCCAACAGGTTTTTGATCAGTTGCCGTATCATCATTCCAAAGTGATAAATGTTTTTCCAGGCTTTTGACATCATTAATTTGAGTCATCTCGCCTTCTTCTTCCATGGCCTTGTACCACGCCAATTGTCCCTGTGTTTGTGCCCATGCCTGCTCGGGAGAGTGCCAGCCCCGCAATGGATTTCGGGGTGCCACATACCTTGCAATTTGTGTGGCTACCACTAACCCGATATTGCCCTTTCTTAATTGAGGAAGCGAAACAGTTGCGTTGCCACGATCCGGTTTATCGGTAAGCCCTTTTTCCCTTTCGTTGATCTGCGAAACGGTTTTTCTCAAATCACGATTCCATTCCATGGCATTCATGCTCAGGTCAAGATGCGCATCTATTATCAACATACCATGATGGATTAAGCATTAATTTTTCTATCTCTTGCAACGATTTCCCATTCACCAACAATCATTTCATCTTCTACTATAAAAGCTCTTTCGTATAAAGCGCAGGTGGGACAGATATGAAAAGGCAAGCCATACAATACATCGCCAACTTTGTAATTGTGATTTATCGCTGTTTCCATTACTAAGTGTTCTTCGCTTTGGCTAATAGCCTTTAACCCGGGTGCATTCAAAAAATAAACACGTTTGCTTAATTCCTTTTCTGCCGCAATGGATTTATGTCCAAGATCAAGGCACAAAGTATTTTTAGTGGGCAGAGAAATAATCCGGCTAATGACCAAGGCAGCCGGAAAAAAAAATTGTTCGGTCAGTGTTTGCCTGTATCCGGCATCCCAAAAAATAAATGTGCCGGGGCTGCATTCAACACTTTTTCTTTTTGCGTGCATGGGAAATGTTGGTGAACCACCAATAACAATTTTGGGCTCTGCAAAACCTTTTTTAACAAGTGCATTCTTAAAAAGAAGTACAGGAATAAAGTCTTCTTCACATCGTTCCCTTCTTTCTGCAAAATCTGCATCGTTTATGTGCCCATCGTATACATGCAAACCCATTAGCGTTATTCCCTCTAATTCCGAACACTCTTTATACAACTCAAGAGCATCGGGGCCAGGATTAATGCCGGTTCTGTTCATACTAATATTTAAATCTATGTAAACAGAGACCTTTACATTGTTCATAACTGCTTGCGCTGATAAAGATCTTGCAATATCAATGTCATCAACTAAACAAGAAAAATTTGTGTACGCATAATTTTGTATTAAAGAAATAAACCGTTGCACTTTTGGGCCAACAGGCTGATACGCCAATAAAACATCCTTCGCCTGAACCTGCGCCAACATTTCTGCTTCAGCAATAGTGGCGCATTTAAATTTATTGATTCCCGCTTCCATCAGCAACAAAGAAGCCTCCCTGGATTTATGCGTTTTTACATGGGGCCTTAATCTTTGCACATCATCTATCATTCCTTTCAGCAATTGAATATTTCTTTTCACCCGTTCGGGGTAAATAATTAATGCGGGAGAATCGATTTCCGCAATGTTTTTTATGTTATACCATGTGTTCATGCAAAGCCAAATGATCAGTCCTTAATTTTTGTGTTACCAGCTGTCAACCCTTGATAAAGCTTTTGTTGCGTCGCACTCTTGTACGTTCTGTTCTATAGTGAACACTTTAAATAGTACAAAAGTTGTTCTATCAATAAATAAACTTAATGAAGTTCAAACATAGCTTCTATTTCCACTGGAATATTATCTGGCAACGAACCAAAGCCCACGGCACTGCGAACACCTACGCCATTTTCTTCGCCCCACACTTTGGCAAATAACTCGCTGCATCCGTTGATCACATAAGGATGTTTTTCAAATTCCGGTACACAGTTCACCATCCCTAAAACCTTGATTACCCTTTTAATTTTATCAAGGCTTCCAATATTTGATTTAATGGTTGATAAAATTGCCAGGCCTACCTGCTGCGCAGCAAGCTTACCCTGCTCTATATCAAGGTCTTTTCCAATTCTTCCAATGATCAGGCTTCTGTCGTTTTGCACTGTACCATGACCCGACACATACAAATGCTTGTCTATTATCAAAGAGGGTTTGTATACGCCCAAAGGAGATGGTGCAGGTGGCAGTTTCAATCCCAATTGTGCAAATCTTTGTTCAGGTGTAAGATTTTCCATCCAGTTTTTGTTAAGTGATGTAATTACACGAATTTAAGACACGAATTAGTAAACAAAATGAGGAATCAGCGATGACTAGCGACTTCTCATTTGGTATAAAAACACTTTTATTGCAGACCGTTTAACCGGTGAGAACCACTCATTACTGATTATTCATTTTAGGCAAACATTAGTGCCTACAACAAGGCCTGCAAAATAAACACCCCAATCAAACCAGCCACAGAAATAATCGTTTCCATAACAGACCACGATAGGAAAGTATCCTTAATGCTAAGGTTGAAATATTCCTTGAACATCCAGAAACCCGCATCGTTTACATGCGAAAACATAAGGCTGCCAGCGCCAATAGATAGCACCATTAAATTAGGATTAATACCAGTTTGCATAAGCAACGGCGCTATGATGCCGGCTGCCGTAAAACCGGCCACAGTTGCTGATCCTACCGCTACACGAATAATAGCAGCCGTTAACCATCCTAAAAATAAAGGCGAGAGAGAGGTGGTTTGCAACAGGTCGCCAATTTGTTTGCTAACGCCGCTATCAACCAATATTTGTTTTAGTGCGCCGGCTCCTCCAATGATCAACAGAATCATAGCTATTTCCTTAACAGCTTCTGCATACATGCTCATTACATTTTTTATCTTTCTGCCATTTTTTGTGCCTAATGAAAACGTTGCTACAGTCAAAGCAATCAGCATTACAATAGATGGTTCTGAAAAAAACGAGATGCCATCACTAAGTTTTGATGGGATAACAAAAGGAAGTAACGCTGTTATAATGAAAAGAACGACGGGCAGAAGAGCTACGAAAAAACTGGTAAAAACATTTGGCAATTGGTTAGCCGGCAATTCAACGGGCTGAAAAGTTTCAAGCGGAGCCGAAACGATGTTTTTAAGCGTTCTTGAAAACAAGGGCCCAGCCAGAATAATAGTTGGAATGGCAATTGAAATTCCATACAACATGGTGGTACCCATATTAGCACCAAACTGATATACCAATGCGGAAGGTGAAGGATGCGGTGGCAAAAACCCATGCGCTACAGACAAGGCGGCCAGCATGGGAATGCCCGTAGCGACAGCAGGAAGCTTATATTGATAAACTACAGAAAAGATAAGCGGCACCATTAAAACAAATCCTGTGTTGTAAAAAAGTGGTATGCCAATAATAAAACCTACCAGCGCCAAAGCCCAGTGAATATTTTTCAATCCGACTCTTTGCATGATAAACGAAGCTATTTGCTGCGCAGCGCCACTTTCTGCAATCAATTTTCCAAGCATGGCGCCGAGTACTATTATAATTACGTTAGCACCAAGAATATCCCCTATTCCTTTTTCAACCGATTTTGTTACAGCAATCAACGGAATGCCAAGAAGCAATCCGGCAACGACAGAAACAATAAGAAAAGCAAGAAAAGGATTAACCTTACCAACAGCAATTAGAATAACTAAACATAGTAATGCAAGGAAAACTATCAATAAAGACATGGTGGCTCAGATGGTCTTGAGGCAATAAGATAAGGAATAATTAAATGCGGGTAAATTATTACAAAGACAAATAAGAAACCCTGACCATTAACTGAGAATAAAACAATTAAAAACGATTCATCACCGTAAACGATAAAAGCTGCAGAGCAAATTTTTGCAGCGTATGCATAACAAAAGTCAAACCCAGGTAGTTAACTGTAATATTTCAATGGTTGTTTACACGTTCATGCCTTCATCCATTTCTTTACGGACGTTGGTTTTAGCATCGTTAAACTCACGCATACCACGGCCCACACCACGCATTAGTTCCGGAATCTTTTTGGCGCCAAACAACAATAAAATAATTACCAGTATGATCAGAATTTCATTAAAACCTATAGGTCCCATAAAAACGTTTTTAAAGTGAATAATGAGGATATATAACAAACGTTAAAGCATACAATTTTTTCGCAGGATTATTAGTGTAATAAAAGTAGAAGCCGCAAAACACAGCTTCTACCAGCTAAGAACGGATTAGATTATGAATGGACCAACAATAGCCGATACCTGATCTTTTGTAAGCGGTTCATCAAAAGCTTCGGAAGCGGCATTGGCTGAAATAGCCATTCCATTAATATTCGTGATCTGCACACCGGCCTGCGTTGTATTTTCTTCACCAGCATATATAGCGGCAACGCCGGGAATGCCACCGGCATCATTGCCTGTTATCCATGGTTTATTATTAGAAACGCCTTTGGCCTGTCGCAGCCTGCGTATGTAGGATGCATGTCGTGCTTCCACCGAATGAATTTGCAAAGCCGCTGTAAGAACATCATTGTTGCTGATAAGGTTTCCTGCCTGTCCTTTATAGGCACGAACGCCTGTATCTTCAAAAGCCTGCGATACTGCTAACAATATATCGTAATTGGTAAACACGTTGGCATAAGGGCCACTCATACTTCCATCGCCTGCTGTAAAATCAAAATTGGCTGCAGTGTAATTTACAGGGGTGCCACCTAATGCTGTTATCGTTTGCTTCAAGGCAGCAACATGTGCTAGTTCATGATCACGAATGAGAGTGAAGCCAGGTAGATCGGCAGCAGGAATGATGCCTGAAGAAACTGCTTTTTTATAAAACTCCGACTCAAGAAATTCAAGCGTCAAAGCAAAATTTAAAACATCAACAATTGCTGTTGTTGATTGCCCATAGGCTTTCTTAAACATAGAACCCAACATTAGGGGAAGCGATACGGCAGCCACTTTACCAGCAAAGCCTGTAAAGCGTTTCAAAGCTTCTCTCCTGCCATCAAGCCTTTCATAAACCTCAGGATCTGTTTTTTCTATTTCATTAACTATATTATAAAGATTCATAGCTGAAATTTTTTAAGCGGTTGGTAAATTAGAGGCGTTTACTTTTGTCTTCAAATATGTACCTGCAATGGCCAGCACTTCGTTTGGCGTTCGTGCCAGGTCAAGGCCGTTCATTACTACATCGTTCGATGAAAACGAATTGGATGATAATAGCTCACGAATAAGTGCTGCGTGACGAGCTTCCACAGAAACGATCTTTCCGGCAATCAGTAAGTTATTCCCATCTGCCAACAATTTACCAGCACCATTGTACGCTGAAACGCCGAGATCTTCAAAAGCTTTTGCTGTACTTAATACACTGTCTCTTTTACTAAAATCAATGGAACTGAAATCAACTTCCAGGGCAGGTATTGCATTTGCGCCCAGCGCCGTTTTAAAAAATTCGCGGTGGGCAATTTCATGATCCCTGATGTCAGTTAAATAACTGGTTTCCGCAGCCGTAATACCGGCATATTGGGATTGCACAACCTTGCTATAAAAAGCAGCTTCTAATTGTTCCAGCGCATAGGCATAGTTTAAGATGCCGGTATCGCCGCTTCCAAGGTTAATACCGCTGTTGTTATTATTATCGTCATCTTTACTGCACCCGATAAGGCCGCTGGCAGAACCAACCACAGCTATTGATGTTCCGAAAATACCAGCGAAACGAATAAACTTTCTGCGGGATACCTTTGACAAAACAAGTTCTTCTGCAGACGAAGACTCTTTTGATTTACCATTGATGATTTCCATGTTTAAAAAATTAAAGTGATCAAACAGATTTACCTCTTAAAATGAAATGCGGCTTACGTATTTACGAGAGAGCTATAAACATGGATTTATAAAGAGAAAAAAATCTAAGAGAAAAATCAGTCTTTGAAATAAAGAGATAAAGCCAATAATACAACCGATGCAACTTGTTTTCTCCAAAAGGTTTGAATGCCGCATAGCCCTGTCGTAGTTTTACGATAGGAATAGATAATATACTAAAGTATTTTTGCCTTATTCGAATCACTAAAGGAAACCTTAGCCAATGACCCAGGAGAAGCTTAGCCAGCAGGCATTACAATCTATTATACTTGCTGAAGACGACCCCGATGATCATGACTTCTTTACAGAGGCACTTAATGAAATTTCTGCTTCCATTAAACTCGTTGCTGTAAAAAATGGTGAAGAATTAATGGATCTTTTACATCACTTTTTGCCTGATATTATTTTTCTTGATCTTGACATGCCTTATAAAAACGGGCTCGAGTGCATTGCTGAAATCAGAGCTAATCACAAACTTCAAAAAATTCCGGTTGTTGTTTTTTCAAGCACCACACGGCCGTCAAATATTGATACTGCCTATGAAATGGGGGCCGATCTTTTTTTCATTAAACCTTCGGTTTATAAAGACCTTATTGCTTCTACAAAAGCCATTTTAAGTCTTGATTGGAAAGAACATTCTTAAGTTAAAGAAAAGTATTGTATTAATGGGAGTTACGTTGCGTTTATGTAACCCTTTATTTTGTTAAGGCTTTTGAAGTTTTATTTATCGCATGGCGTCACAGATCATATGCAGTCAAGTTCATAAAACTTATAACTGCGCAAAAAAATTCATTAACAGCCACTCTTCTCCTACTCCGCTACCGGTGCATCTAATTTATTTTTTACCCTTCTTCTGTAGTTGGTGAACATGCTGTACCAGCGCAGTTTGAGTACGCCAAGGATTCCTTCTTTAACGATGCCTTTACTCATCTTCGATTCGCCGTATTTACGGTCTTCAAATTGAATAGGCACTTCTTTCAGCTTAAAACCAAGCTTCCATGCGGCAAATTTCATTTCTATCTGGAAGGCATAACCGACAAAATGAATTTCATCAAGGTTGATCGTTTCCAGCACTTCTTTTTTATAACACATAAAACCCGCAGTTTGGTCACGCACGGGCATCCAGAGAATACTTCGGGTGTAAAGAGAACCTCCACGTGACAAAAAAATACGGTCCCACGGCCAGTTTTTTATGCCACCGCCCTTTACATAGCGGGAGCCAATGGCCACATCGGCTCCACCATTTTTGCAGGCATTGTACAATCTCGGAAGATCGGTTGGGTTATGAGAAAAATCGGCATCCATTTCAAAAATAAAATTGTACCCTTTTTTAATGCCCCACTTAAATCCATGAATGTAAGCTGTGCCTAAACCAAGCTTGCCTTTTCTTTCTTCTAAAAAAACCGTGTTGCTGAATTGTGGTTGCAAGCGGCGTACCATATCTGCGGTACCGTCGGGAGAACCATCGTCAATGACCAAAACATGAAAGCCTTGCTGTAAATTATCAATTGCTTGCAGTATGGCCTCTATGTTCTCCCTTTCATTGTAGGTTGGTATGATAACAAGCTTCTCCAACAGTGTTGTGGTTTATACTTTTAAAATCAATTACAATTTCTACAAATTACATTAATTAAAGTGTAACCTGATATACCTCATTGTAATTAGCATCATTTACTGAAATTGCTACAGTCACTTCAAATCTTTGCTTTGGAATAAGTTGGATTTCTTTAGCATGATGCGGGTGTACATCTCTGTAAGCTTTTGCTTGGTGTTCATTGGAAATTCTCCTTTCATCATCCAATCATAATATTGTGGTTCGGCTTTTAGTACATCTGCCACGGGCCTGCCTTTGTGTTTACCGAAATTAAAGATTTCCACGCCTTTGTCATCATAGATAAAACGGCGGGCAAAATCTATAATTGCATCTTCGCCGACAGCCTTGATAATGCTGTCAATATTATTGCCTAATTGAGGGTAACGTTCAACCTGCGCCTGCAGAATTTCGGCAGTTGCACCAGCATCTACCTCTGCTCCATGAGCACCTTCCAAGGTTTTGTTGCAATAGAATTTATAGGCAGCCGACAATGTACGCTGCTCCATTTGATGAAATATTTTTTGTACGTCCACCACCTTACGGCCTTTCATATCAAATTCCACATCGGCCCGGATAAATTCTTCCATCAGCAAAGGAATGTCTAAACGATAAGCGTTATAGCATGCCAGGTCGCATCCATCCAAAAATTGTTTGAGTTCGTGAGCTGCTTGTTTAAAGACAGGCGCATCTTTCACCATTTCATCGGTAATGCCGTGAATATCGCTAATGGCTGGCGCAATAGGCATTTGCGGATTTAAAATTTTCCGTTTAATTGTGCGGTTACCATCCGGAAGTATTTTTACAATGGCAATTTCTACTATTCTGTCTATGGTAACGTTGGTGCCCGTAGCTTCAATATCAATAACGGCAAGAGGCTTTTTTAACTGTAACATTTCAGCAATACTTAAAATGGGTAAAGGTAAAAGTTTTGTGTTGTTGTAATGTAAATTTAATCGGCCGATTGTGCAATTCGTTTGGCAAAATCTTCTATATCGAATCCATCATAATTTCCCGAACTCATAAAGGCTACAACAGCATTTTTGTAGTTATTGCTATACAGCCAGTCCTCAAGCTCCTGTTTTTGGTTCAATACAGCAAGGTTATCTTTAGCAAAGCCTTCCCTTACCGCTGCTTTTGATAGTTCAGGCATACGCTTTAATTCCAGCGCATGTTTGCTATAAAAAACAGCTGCCCAATCTGCCTGTTCCATTACACTTCTATATTCTTTCATAAAAGCTTCGTTCAGGCTACTATAAGTATGCAGTTCCAAAACAGCTATCAAAGTTTTATGGGGAAATTGATTTTTCAAAGCCTCGATGGTTGCTTTCACTTTGGATGGTGCATGAGCAAAATCTCTATAAAATATCGTGTCTTCATTTCTTGCCAATAATTCCAGCCTTTTTGCAGCACCTGTAAATGTACTGATAGCTCTTGCAAAGTCTGATGACAAAATAGCAAGCTGCTTGCAAACCAACCATGCTGCCTGCATGTTCAATAAATTGTGGTTACCAAAAACCTTCAGGCTTGTCTCGCTGCTTTCAATCTTTACCTTGGTTACGCCTTTGTCAATGCTGTGTTGCGGCACGTTGTAAGGATGATAATGAATATCAGTTCTTGCATGTGTTTCCACCAGTTCTTTTAAAATGCTATCGGTATCGTTGTAAATTAAATGACCACCTTCTTCAATCTTATCAATAAAAATTTTGAATTGCTCAAGATAATTTTCAAAAGTGGGAAATACATTAATGTGATCCCATGCAATACCTGTGATGATGGCTATATGCGGAAAGAGAAAATGAAACTTGGGACGTTTTTCAACAACGCTGGCAGGATACTCATCTCCTTCGCAAACAATAACGGGTGCATCGGTTATTTTTACCGACTGATCGAAACCCTGTAGCCTCGCTCCTACGAGGTAATCAAAATCTTTTCCTGTTTCTTTCAGTACATGCATGATCATGGAAGTGGTAGTTGTTTTTCCATGGCTGCCACCCACTACAACTCTTGTTTTGTTTTTACTCTCCTGGAAAATATATTCCGGAAAAGAATAAATAGGAATGCCAAGTTCTTTTGCTTTTAAAAGTTCCGGATTATCGGCCCTGGCATGCATGCCCAAAATCACCGCATCTAAAGACCGGTCAATTTTTTCAGTATCCCATCCGATGGTTTGCGGTAAAATGCCTTCTTTGGCAAGATTGCTATTAGCCGGCTCAAATATCTCATCATCACTACCTGTGACCTGGTAACCTTTTCGCTTTAAAGCAATAGCCAATTGGTGCATCACGCTGCCACCTATAGAGGTAAAATGGATCTTCATTCGGGGGAGTTCTAATTTTTATAATAAAAATAGCCATAGCCTGAAGAACTGTATTGGAGCACATTTGGCCGTTTTAAAGGCTTTTGAAGATGGCTTTTAATTAAGAATTTCATGGCTATATTTGCATAATATCCGGCAAATTAAGCCGTTTTAATCCAAACATGTTTATTATGAAAAACAAAACTTTTTACCTTACACTACTGCTTGCAACCAGCCTCATCTTTGTTTCCTGTGCCTCTCGAAGGGGCTACGGATGCCCGGCCACTGCTTCTGTTAAGAATACAATTGTTGAAAAGCATAAAGTTTAAAAATTAAAATTTGTCGTGTATGCATTGGATTCATCTAACCGATGAAGAGCAGTTGAAACAAATCGTTACAAAATCACAAAACAGGCCCCAGGTAATTTTCAAGCATAGCACCCGCTGCTCTATTAGTTCTGTTGCTCTGCAACGCCTGCAAAAAGTGGAGCAGCCTGCAGATATAGATTTTTATTTCCTGGACCTGCTTTCCTACAGAAGCTTATCCAACAAAATATCGGAAACGTTCAACGTTTATCACGAATCGCCGCAGGTTTTGGTAATTAAAGATGGCGATTGCATTTATGACGAAAGCCACTTGAGCATTTCTATGAATGAGATCATAGAAAGTGCCCATGCCGCGTAGCCTGGTTTTTAATTTGAGGTTTGGGGTTTGCAGTTGTTTAAGGTTGTAAATGCATTTACTTCGGTTGCTTCGTTAATGTTCAAGCTTTTTCGCTGTTAGTTTAGACAATACATTAAGAAAACAGGTTTCCATTCCGGGCATCTAACCTCAAACTATAAACCTCAAACTTCAAACAGTTTTATCCTTAGCTTTGTTTTCCTTAAACTTATTGAACCATGGTACGTAATGCAACTGCCGTTTGGAACGGCTCTGGAAAGGAAGGCAATGGAAAATTAACTACACAAAGTTCGGTTTTGAATGGAACGCAGTATTCCTACAAATCACGTTTTGAAGAAGGCACAGGGACCAACCCTGAAGAATTAGTAGCAGCAGCGCATGCGGGTTGCTTTACAATGAAACTAAGCTTTGTTTTGGGTGAGGCCGGCTTTACGCCAGAAAATCTTGAAACCAAATGCGAGATTACTTTGGAAAGTGGCGCTATCACCAAATCTCATCTCACAGTAAAAGGAAAAGTGCCGGGCATCAGCAAGGAAAAATTTGACGAATGTGTAAAAGACGCTGAAAAAAATTGTCCAATTTCTAAGTTGCTGAATACAGCTATTTCTTCCGAAACGAGTCTCATCTAAAATCTTTTTGCCGTAGAGATAAAAGTAAACAGGCTAACATTCTTTACGGCATTTTTTATTTCCTTTTATAGAAATACAAATTTACGCTGCTGCCAAAACCTTTTTCGCTTAGCGTATAAAAGCCGCTATTATCACTGGCAAAACTTATGGCTTCACCCTGTGGTTCCAATTTATACGGAAGGATCGTAAAGTTTTTTTGTAAAGCCTGTACTATGGTTTCGCCATCATTCTTTTTATAATGAAAAAGCGCAGGATAAGTTTTGATTATGATTTCTTTTCCATCAATTGAAATAGCAGCACTAACTACACCGCTGTATGGCAAAGAGCCTGCTTCTGTAGCCGTATTTAAAGCCGCAGTGGAATAAGGGTAAGCGAGTTTATACACCTTAGAAGTATTATCTCTTTTGGTGATAATGTATATATCTTTTGATGCTGCATCTACCAAAAAAGCTTCTGCATCATGCGGTCCATCAGGGTATTTGAAACGTATGCTTTCTATATTTTTTACAGTGTCAATCGTTGCCGAAGGTTCAGGAAATTTATAAAAACCATATTCTGTATACGACAGATTATTGTCGCCTGTTTCCGCAATGTAAATATCATTGCCCGATAAAGCCATGTCTTCCCAATCCCGATTGGTAACAGCTTTTATGTAAATCTTTTTAGCAACCGTTCCGTCATGGCCAATCAAATAGATCTGCGGCGGATTGCCGCTATCTTCTTCGCCCCACAAATAACCAGGGTTAAGTTTACTATCGGCAATGCCTGATATTTCACCAACCATTAGACTAAGCGTTTTTCCTGTTGGTAAAGAATCGAAAAGCAAACCTGTTCCAATAGCAGAAGGATTTTTGCTGCATGACGAAAAGGAGACCAATTGAAAATAAGTAGTCATTACTATCAACAACTTTGCAGGCAGGTATTTTTTTAAAAGACAACAGAACCGCTTCATTCTTGAAAAATACATTCTTATCTGCAACTTTTCTTCCACAGCGATCTCGCAGTGCATGCTCAATGGAAAAATACTAAGGAGTTTTACCTAAACAATCAAAAAATATTTTTTGTAAATTTCAACAGCCCCTAAATTGCCCAAAGCTAAACCTGTGACCATGGAATTTGACGCAACCGTACAAGGCGTACACTATAACTTCAACTTCATCAACAGCAGTTCTGTTCTTATATCAGGACATGATGCTGAATATATTTTGTATAAAACACAGCAATGGCATTGTGCCGATGCCATAAAGCCTGCCTTGCTTAAAAGTCTTGGCAATGCAATTGAAGATCATTTAAAAGTAAAGTCTTATTAAAGCTTCGATTGATTTTCAATTGCAGAGGAAGGATCGTGAATTACGAAAATCAATAAGGAATAACTTATAAATATTTATACACGCTGTTTTTATATTCGCTTAATGCATCCAGCGTTGTTAACTCATCAAATTTCTCCGTTGCGCCATTAGCCTGCCTGCGCACCAATAGCACCGGTTCTCCATTTACAATGGTGCTTTTAGCCCTTTCAAAAATCTTGTCCAGTTCTTTCACATTGCTTATCATTTGCAGCTCTTCAATCTGAGTTACGTTAATTACGTATTCTTTCATCACACGAATTAAAGTGAATTATTTGTACTAAAATCATTCACAGTAAATATTTTCTACTAAACATTATTGTCACTACGAGGCTTTATTTTCTTTATAGCTATAAGCATTTCTTGTACGCTAGCGGGTAAGATCGGCCGCATAAGAAAAGGCATTCCATATCCGGGAAGAATATGGAATGCCCACTAAGTTTATTTTAGACATTACAAAGCTTTAAAGCCTCAATATATCTGCTTTATGATTTTCTTATTTAGCAGCACCAAATTGGTAAAACAATCCGATATGCAATACACGGTTCTTTAATTCCGGGCCATTGTTCGAACTATTATTTCCACCACCATCTTCAAGCACATTTGACAAACCATAATTGTAACGGGCACCAACACCTAAGCCAATTCTTGACATGTAGCCTATACCGCCGGCTGCAGCTATATCAAAATTGTCAAAGTCATCTTTGTTGCTGACATCCGTTGTGCCATTGTCCTGCGTAGCCCTGAACAAATAAGAAACTTGCGGACCCAGTTCCACATAAAATCCTGGTGTTGACCTCCACTGTAGCATTATCGGCAATGATATATAATGCATGTCCTGTTCATACCGTTGAGTTCCTCCGAGCGTAGGAGTTTCTGAAAGCTTTCCGCCATAGCCATTATACAAGAGTTCAGGTTGAACAGCCATTCCGCCGGAACCAACCGGGATATTGACAAGAAAACCACCTCCCATTGAAGTTTTAGTATTAGAGTTGATACCGGGAGCTTCGTCTACATTTAATTTTGCTATGTTCACACCTGCTTTAATGCCAAACCGAACCGCCCTTGCCATGTCCGTTCTTAACTTGGGCTGATTTTGCGAAAATGCAGCCGCAGATACACATAAACTCAATACAATAACACTGATCTTTTTCATAAGTTAATATTTAAGGTTGTCCCCTTTTATGCAAAAAAGAGGCCGCAAATTGCGGCCTCTTCATTTTTGGTTGAAAATAATTTATCTGGACTTTGCTTTATGATTGTTGTCTAGCATATAAAACAAACCAATTTGAATTACATTATTCTTAAGTGTGTTGCTTCCGTTTTTATTAAAATTGGTAAGGCCAAGATTATAACGGCCATCAACACCTAAACCTGAGTAGGTTAAATAACCCAGGCCGAAAGACCAAGAAACATCAGTGCTTTTAAAATCATTAGATGTGAAAAAGTTGGTCTGTTGTCCATTCACTTTATCGTTTACATCAATTAAAAAACCAAGTTGCGGCCCTGTTTGCAATCTGAACCCGTTATCAAACATATACTGCACAAGCACAGGAATATTGATGTAATTCAAATGCAGGCTGTGCTCCTCGCCCTGATTGATAGTATATTTTGCACCCTGTCCAGAAAACTCTACTTCGGGTTGAATAGCCCATTCCGGACTTAAGTGAATGTGTGCCAAACCGCCGGCGTTTAATCCAAGTAAAGAACTCCAATCGGCTCCTGTAGCATTATTGTTAATAGTAGAAATGTTTAATCCTGCTTTCAATCCAAATTTTGCAGATTGAGCAAAAACAATAGAACCGGTGGCTAAAATCAAAACTAACAAACTGATCTTTTTCATAGTAGGTTATTTATTGCTGAACTTAAGCAAAAAGAAGGCCGCAATTTGCGTTTAATGGTTAATGTTATAAAAATGAAGAGCTGGCGATTACCAACTCTCTAAAAATTACTGTGAAATTTAAATTACGTTTATCTGCCCAAAGTAAAATTATACCCCACATGAAAAACAAAAATTCCTTTGGCGCCTGACTGTGTTGTATTAAAAAAGCGGACACCTAAGTCAAACCCCCCTTCCGTAATATAGCCTCCGCCAAGAGCATAAGCAAAGGCAAGCTTTGTTTTGCTTTCGGATTCGTTATTTACAGTTGACTTATTAGTATTGATGCTGAGGCCTGCCTGTGGTTCAATATAGAAAGCATTAAAATGTTGCCTGTAACCAACAAGCAGAGGAATCAACGTGGTGCTGGTTTTATATTTTACGTTGTTGATTTCTTCGGAAGTAGAAGATTTTAGAAAGCCAACACTAAATGTAGTTTGACCTGAAGTACCTACACCGTTTAAATATTTAGCCGATAACCCATAAGAAACTTTGCTGCCACTAGCCGTTCCAAATCCCAGGTCGCCTTCAACACCAAATTGGTTTTTACCTGTTTGTGCTTTTGCTGCCACCAGCATAAAAAGAGAAGCCACACCTAACAATACTTTTCTCATAATTTCATTTTTAGTTTTATAATACAATTCTGCAACAAAGCTAATTCCAAACACTTGTTCTTATCCAAAACCCAATGTATTATTTAAAAATGTTTGTAAAAAAACAAAGGGCCGATTTTCATCAGCCCTTTGAAAATATTATTGGTTAATTCTTATTTAGAACCACCCAAAGAGAAGTTATATCCAACATGGATTCCGATTAAAGATGTTGTAGAACCAT
>JBQCJM010000122.1:0-22326 GCA_051952715.1 Flavisolibacter sp. | reverse complement strand
CCTGCATGCGTTGTTTAGCTTCTGGTTTAAAATATTTGCTTACATACAACTGACCAAGCAAATCGCCTAAGGAACCATCAATCAAACCACTTACTCTTTGCCAACGTGGTGTTTGTTCTTTTTGTCCGGAGAGCACTTGCGAAAAGGCAAAGCTCTCTTTTACAAAAGCGCTGCTTAAAAAATTATCGGCGCTGTTCAGCAAATGCCATTTCAAATAAGTTTTCCAATCTTCTATGGGTAGGGCTGTTAACAGAATATCTACGGTTTTAAAGAAAGAGGGATTGTTTACAATTACACTATCGGCCCCCTTCAATCCAAATTTGCCAAGCATCCAGTTCCACTCAATAGAAGGTGTGGTAGCCGAAAAATCTTTTATGGCAAACTTGTTATAGGTTTTGTAAGGATCACGCATTTCCACACGGCTCATTTGCGCTTTGGCCAAAGCGGTTTCAATGCGTAAAACAGTATTAGCATCATGTCCTGCTTTATCATCACTTTCGCCAACCAATTTGAACATGTTGGTTACATGCTGTTGATAAGCCTTGCGGATAGTGGTGCTGCGGCCATCGTTCTTTAAATAATAATCACGGTCGGGCAGTGAGGTGCCGCCTTGAGATAGAGAAGGAACATACACCGTTACATTTTTGCGGTCAGGCGTAATGCCAAAACCAAACAATGCGCCACCCAAACCTTGTGTACGGTTTTCGGCCAGCAGCGATAAAAACTCATTTACGTTGTTAACAGCATCAATGCGTTGAAGATCGGCCCTGATAGGTTGATAGCCGAGGTTTTCGATGGCCGCTGTATCCATACCGCTGGCATAGAAGTCGCCAATTTTTTGCATGGAAGGGTTGGTGGATGCTTTTGCAGCGGCATCGGTTAACAAAGCCTGCAGCCGTTTGCTGCTTTCTTCACGCAATTCGTCAAAACTGCCCCAACGGGTTTTAGAAGCTGGAACAGCATTGTGTTTAATCCAGTTGCCATTGGCATATAAATAAAAATTATCGCCAGGCTTTACCGATAAATCCATATTGGCTTTATCAATATACTTTGGTTTCTTGTCTTTTTTATTGCCGGGAGGTGTAAAGGCAACCACAGTAGCGGCAGTGCCAAGCAATGCCAGCTTAACAAAATTCTTCATGTGCATTTTTTTTAAGAGCGGCTAATTTAAGAAAGAAGCGGCAGTGCTAACCTTATAGTAATGTGAATTAAGGTTAATAGACCGTGAATTAGCTTGCACTAATAGATTTATAGGGTGTAAGCATTTTTCGCTTTACGCTGGGGTAACAATTCTATTCACTACAATGCCGGAGAGGTTATACATTTGAGCAAACCCTAAAAATTTATGAAGACCAAACTGCTGTTGATGGCAAGTAGCGCAATGCTTTTTTTCAGTTGCTCCACTTCAAAGCAAATAGGCCGGCAGGCAAAACAAAATGTAATTAATGATGCTGCTTTGCAGACAGCGCATATTGGCATTAGTATTTACGATGCTGATGCAGGAAAATATTTGTACAATTACCAGGGCGATAAATACTTTGTACCGGCCAGCAATACCAAGCTGCCTACTTGTTATGCAGCCATGAAGTATTTGGGAGACAGTTTGGTGGGATTAAAGTATGAGAGAAGAGGCAATGCTGTGTTGGTTCAGCCAACAGCCGATCCGAGTTTTCTTCTTCCTGAATTTAAGAACCAAAGGACTTATGATTTCTTGAAAAACGTAAAAGGTAAAATCATTTTAAATCTATCACAGTGGCAGGATGAAAGATGGGGCAGCGGCTGGTCGTGGAATGATTACAGCGAAGATTATATGGCAGAGAGAAGTGCTATGCCGATCTATGGTAATGTTGTTAGATTCGCAAATCCGTTAAATAAGCTAAATGTAGTTCCAAGTTTTTTTGCGCATGATATTATGTCCGATAGTATAGAGGATGCAAACCTTTATCCTTCGTCTGTCAAAAGAGATATTGCTGCCAATAAATTCATTATTGAAAATGCAGCTAAAAATGCACGTAGTTTGGAGACGCCTTTTTATACACAAAACAGTGAGATCATTTTTCAACTTTTGTCGGACACCCTGCATGTGCCTGTTTACAAAGAACAAACGCTTACACCAAAAAATGTAAATCTCACTTTATTACATTCTCAACCCACTGACTCTCTTTTAAAACCCATGATGCATCGCAGCGACAATTTTTTTGCAGAACAATCATTGCTAATGGTAAGTAATGAATTGTTAGGTGTAATGAATGATTCAAAGATTATTGACACCTTACTCAAAACAGATTTCAAAGACTTGCCTCAAAAACCACGTTGGGTAGATGGTTCCGGATTGAGTCGTTACAATTTATTTACGCCCCAGGATTTTGTAACCATTCTCAATAAAATGAGAACGAATTTTGGTATGGACCGCATCAAAAATATTTTAGCCACAGGCAACACAGGCACATTAACCAATTATTATAAAAATGAGCAAGGCTACATCTTTGCCAAAACCGGAACACTTTCCGGCGTTGTGGCGCTAAGCGGTTTTTTATATACCAAGAAAAATAAGCTGCTCATTTTTTCGGTGCTGGTAAACAATCATCAGGCTTCTGCAACTGCGGTGAGAAGGGCGGTGGAAAAGTTTGTGGAGGGATTAAGGTAAGTCTCAAACGCCCCTTTAGGGAGTTTGGGGACTTACCTCCCAAACATCTTCTCTAACTGTTCTTTCTTAAACTCTAAATACGTTGGTCTGCCCGATGGTGTGGTGTTAGGTTGCTGGCAGGCAAACAAATCTTCCATCAGTTTTTGCATTTCTTTTTCGGTTAAAGAAACTCCGGCTTTAATAGCTTGTTGTGCAGACACAGTACGCAGCAACATTTCTCGTTTCGAAAGTTTTAAATCGCTGCTGAAGTGTTTGTATTGTTCCAGAATTCTTTCCAGCGCCGTTTTTTCATTGCCTGTTTCCACATCAGCTGGTGTGCCCTGGATAACAAAAGCTGTTTTGCCAAATGGCTCGATGCTATAGCCCATCTGTTGCAGGTCGGGTAACAGTTCGTTCAGCAAAACGGCATCGGCAGGTGTTAACTCCATGGATGCGGGAAACAAGCTTCTTTGCGTGGCTACCGGCTTTCCTTGCAGGGCTGTCACCAATCGTTCGTAGATAACCCTTTCGTGTGCTGATTGCTGATGCACCAGCATAAAGCCTTGTTCAGAAGGAGCAAGAACATACGTATTAAAAACCTGTGTTAGTTTGGCATCGTGAAAGCTAAATGGTGAATGAGCAATGGTGAGTGGGGAAGAAGCCGTGATTGGTTTCTCATCAAACTCTAAAAACTTTCTTCCCAATGATATAAATTCGGGTTCTGCGGACCCACGATTGACGATCGGTTCACGTCCCAAATCACTCCAATGTCTCAATCCGCTGCCTTCAATTTTATGTGCCTGGTTAGCTTCTGTAAAAGTTTGAAAAATGGAAGATGATTTAGTGGCCGTTTGTTTGTCTTCCGTAAAAGGTTTTTGCACTGACTCCAGTTGTTGAATATCGGCACTTAAATCAAAATCCAGGGTTGGTGTAATGCTGAATTGTGCCAGGGCATGCTTTACGGCCGCCTGTACAAAAGCATACACAATTTTTTCATCCTCAAATTTTATTTCCTGTTTGGTTGGATGCACATTCACGTCAACCTGTGTTGGATCAAGATCGATGAACAACACATACATGGGAAAGCTGTCCGCCGGGATCATTTCCTGGTAAGCGTTCTGCAAGGCGTGGTTGAGATAAGCACTTTTAATAAAGCGGTTGTTCACAAAAAAGTACTGGTCGCCGCGGGTTTTTTTTGCGGTTTCAGGCTTGCCAACAAAGCCCTGTATGTTCAAATAATCGGTGTCTTCTTTCACAGCAACTACTTTGGAATTATAGTTGTTACCCAGCAGTTGTACAATGCGCTGCTTTAGCGAGCCTCCTTCAAGGTGAAACAGTTGTTGCCCATTACTGGTAAGCGAAAAAAAGATATGGGGGAAAGCCAATGCTACACGAATAAATTCATCCACTACATGGCGCATTTCCGCTGCATTGCTTTTTAAGAAGTTACGGCGTGCAGGTACATTGAAAAATAAATTTTTCATGCTGATGCTGGTGCCCACTGGTGCTGCAATGGGTTGTTGCTTTGTTACCACGCTGTTTTCAATTTCAATGCAGGTGCCTACTTCGTTTTCTGCTCTTCTTGTTCTTAACTCTACTTGCGCCACGGCTGCTATGGAAGCTAACGCTTCACCACGAAAGCCCATGGTACGGATATGAAAAAGGTCGTCGATGTTTTTGATCTTGGATGTGGCGTGACGCTCAAAAGCCATGCGGGCATCGGTTTCGCTCATGCCCTGGCCGTTGTCAATTACTTGTAGCAGGCTTTTGCCGGCATCGTTGATAATGAGTTTAATTTCTGTGGCGCCGGCATCTACAGCGTTTTCTAATAACTCTTTCACGGCGCTGGCCGGACGTTGAATCACTTCGCCGGCGGCAATTTGGTTGGCAATATTATCAGGAAGCAGTTGTATTCTATCAGCCACGGTGTCTCTCCTTAAGTTTTCAAAAATACGGCTTCAATGCCGACCACCAAAAGATGATTTGCTACAAAGCTTCTGAGTATTTTTTCTTAGTTCTCAAAATCTGTTCACGAATTAGCAATTCATTATATGTTTAAAATGCCTACATTTTTACATTCGTGGCTTACGTCCTAAATGAAAAACAGCCATGAAAAAAATGATCTTCTATGCTTTGGCAAGCCTCATATTTTTGCCGGGCTGTAAAAAAGCAATAGAAAAAATTTTAGAAAAAGATGCCCCGGTTACTGATGCTTCGGGGTTTGTAAAATATACCATTCGCAAAGGGCAGCAGTATTGCGATCAAAGCAGCTACAAGGTTGTGGAAACAGCCGAAATGAAGTTTGTAGTAAAGTTCGATAGTACAGCTATTTATCAAACCTCTTTACCTGAGAATCAATACGACATAAATAAGCTCTATGGTTTTTCGGACAACAATGCCGATCATCACCAATACAGTGCCCGGTTTGGCTGGCGATGGAGTGGCAATGCCCTGCGCCTGTTTGCTTATGCGTATAACGAAGGCGTTGTTGCATCAAAAGAATTGACTGTTGTAGATATTGGTAAAGAAATCAATTGCTCCATCCAGGTCGCCAACAGCAGCTATTTGTTCACGGTGAACGGCATAAAGGAAAAGATGCCACGCATGGCAGGCACGCCTAAAGTCAAAGGCTACCAACTATATCCGTATTTCGGCGGCGATGAAGCAGCGCCGCATGATGTCAATATTTGGATCAGGCGTTAGCGCCTTGGCGGTGGAAAGCTCGGGGTGGGCTGCATTTCCCTACCTTTATAATCCATTCTGCAACTATTCAATTTAATTTATGAAAACAACATTGATTGCTTTACTCGTGTCTGCAATTATAGGCAGCGTTTCTATCTACGATTTTAAAGTGCCTGGATTGGAAGGTGGCACCATTGATCTTTCGCAATACAAGGGTAAAAAAATCCTGATCGTAAACACTGCTTCTAAATGCGGCAATACGCCACAATATGCCGATCTGGAAAAACTGTACGAAAAATACAAGGGCAAGCTGGTTATCATTGGTTTCCCTGCCAACAATTTCGGGCAGCAGGAACCCGGTACCAATAGTGAGATCAAAGAATTTTGTACAAAAAACTATGGTGTTAGTTTTCCCATGGCCGAAAAGGTTTCGGTAAAAGGCAATGATATTGCACCCATTTTCAAATACCTAACAGGCGAAGCTGAAAAAATGGGCTTCAAAGATCCTATCAAATGGAACTTCACTAAGTTTTTGATTGATGAAAATGGCAAACTCATTACGGTAATTCATAACAAAGTGAATCCTATGAGTGAAGAAGTGACAAAATACTTGAACTAAAGAACTAAGGTTTACGGGATTAAAAAGATTATAATGATATTTGAAGCTGTCCTGAATGGGCAGCTTTTTATTTCCCAACAATCCTGGTTAATCAGGTCAATCAAGGTTCTGATGTTATTTAAAGATGTAGTAGGACAGCAGCAGGTAAAGCAGCAATTGATAGAAATGGTAGCACAAAATCGTTTAAGCCATGCCCTGCTTTTTTTGGGTAGGGAAGGCAGCGGTGCTTTGCCTCTCGCAATGGCTTTTGCACAATATATTTCTCTGTTACCCGGTGCCGCTGCGCAGGAAGCCTCTTCACTTTTTGGAGAGCCAGTTGAAGAGAAACTGCCATTCAATGTTGAACAAGCCGATGCCTGGATGCAAAAACAAGCTTCTTTTTCCAAGGCAGAGGGTTTAGTGCATCCCGACATTCATTATTCTTACCCGGTTGTAACCAAAAAAGCGGGCAGTCCGCCGTTGAGCACCGATTATATAACCGAATGGAGAGAATTTATTCAGCAATTGCCCTACGGCACTGTTTACGATTGGCTCCAATTTATTGGCGCCGAAAACAAACAGGGTAATATTACTGCTAACGAATGCAACGACATTATTCGCAAGTTGAACCTGAAAAGTTTTGAAAGCGGTTATAAGATACTGGTGATGTGGATGCCCGAATATTTAGGCAAGGAAGGAAACAAGCTGCTAAAGCTAATTGAAGAACCGCCAGCCAATACTTTATTTATTTTGGTAGCTGAAAGCGAAAGTGGTATTCTGTCAACAATTTTATCACGTTGCCAGTTGGTAAAAATTCCGGCAATAGAAGCCAAGGCCATTGAAAAAACGCTTATCGAAAAATCGAATTGCAGCACCGGGCAAGCCAGGCTCATTGCCAATGCCAGCGAAGGCAGCTACCGGGAAGCTTTACAACTTTTGCAACATGCCGACGAAGACTTTCAAAGCATTTTAAAAGAATGGCTGAATGCTACTCTAAAAAATCAGCCCATAATGCAGGTAAAAGCTATTGAAGAAATTGCGAGGCTGGGGCGTGAAAGGCAAAAACAATTTTTAAAACATTTTACGCACCAGATAGAACAAGCTGTGCGGTTACAAGTTACTGATGAAAGCTTGAAAGAGATATTGCTTCAGTCCATGTCTGCACCCGAACAGGATTTTGTAACAAGACTGAACAAGGCCATGAGCCTTGAGCAGAAGGAGGCATTAGCCGAAGAATTGGATAAAGCTGCTTACCATATTGAGCGGAACGCCAATGCTAAAATCCTCTTTCATGCACTAACGATTAAAATTTTTCATATTGTAAAAAATAATCTTATTGTTGGTTATCCGGCCGGTTAAAATGGCAAACTTTCAAACTGGTATAAAAAAATTATATTTGCCTACGTCCTGTAAGTGGCGATGCTATAAAACGAAGGTCTTTTTCTTCTTTGAACATTGAAAATTGCTAATTGAGCATTGAACATTTGTAAATCTTTTAAATGTTCAATTTTCAATACTCGATGCTCAATAAAAAACTTCACTAAAAGCACTGTCTCTTAAAGGACCTCAATATATATCCGGGGCATTTGGCTGGTGAAGAGTGATTTAATTAGCTACTGAATATTCTCTATATACTGATTGATGTTGACCAATTTATCATCCTCAGGAAAGCGCATAATATGTTCAACAGCATTACTGGTTGTTGAAGTGTGCGACGCAACAGAAGCTTCATAGCTATTCTACAGCCGGCTCCATAAAAATCAATTGGCATTCGCGATGGCAATGGCAGTTGGCATTAATTAACTTAACAACAGGCAATAATATTATGGGATGTGGAAGTTGTGGAACCGCCACCGGCGGCAAGCCCAATGGCTGTAAAAGTAATGGCGGATGCAGTACTGGCGGGTGCAACAGGATGAATACTTATGACTGGTTGGTGAATCTGCCTATTAGCGATGCAGAAACTGCCTGCCGCGTAGTAGAAATAAGTTTTAACCAGGGAAGCCGTAAAGATTTTTACCGCAACAGTGCTTTGCAAATTTTTGAAAAAGGTGACCTGGTTTCTATAGAGGGAGTAAGTGGCTTTGATGTAGGAGAAGTATCACTAACCGGCGAAGTGGTGCGGCTGCAATTGAAGAAAAAAGGCGTAGATGAGTTTAACCCGGAAATGAAAAAAATATTGCGCCGGGCAACTGACAGGGATATTGAAATTTGGAAACAAAATAAGGCAAGAGAAAGAGATGCGCTGACGAGAAGCCGGGCTATAGCGAGACAACTAAACCTGAATATGAAAATGAGCCAGGTAGAGTTTCAGGCTGATGGTAAAAAGGCAACTTTCTTTTATATAGCCGATGATCGTGTGGACTTTAGGGAACTGATTAAAATTTATGCGTCGGAGTTTAGGGTAAAGGTGGAGATGCGGCAGATAGGCTCGAGACAGGAAGCTGGAAAAGTAGGGGGCATTGGCAGTTGTGGCCGCGAACTTTGCTGCGCTACATGGCTTACTGATTTTAAGTCGGTAAATACTACGGCGGCCCGTTATCAAAATCTTTCCATCAATCAAACAAAGCTCAGCGGGCAGTGTGGCCGCCTGAAGTGTTGCTTGAACTACGAATTAGATACTTATTTAGATGCGTTGCAAGGCTTTCCCGAAAATGCCGATATGCTGCAGGTACAAAGGGGCACGGCTACTTTAATTAAGAAGGATATTTTCAAAAACCTGATGTGGTATGTGTTGCCCGATAGCAACAAACAATACCCATTGACTATTGAAAGGGTAAGAAAGATTCGTTCTTTAAACAACCAAAACATTATTCCCGAAGAGTTGGAAGCGGTGGAAGTGGTTTCTTTAAAAGCAAAAGAAGTGGAGCCTGAATTTGTGGATGTGGTGGGACATATCAGCCTGAAAAGCCTGGAAAAAGCAGATAAAAAAAGACAGCAAAAAGGAAGAGAACAAAGACCTGCTCAGCAACAAAGAGGCGTTCAGCAAAAAGGAAATTTACCTACAGGCAGGCAAAGCATGCCAATACAAAAAGGAGTGCAGAAACAAAAACCTTCTCAACAGCAACAGCAACAGAAACCTTTGCAACAAAAGCCACAGCAACGGCCATCCAATCAACCACAAAAAGGACAAAACCCACAAAGGCCACCCCAGCAGCGAAGACCGCCCAATCCAAATCAGAAGAAGGATTAATTGATAATAAACAGCAATTATTTAAAGTAGAAAAGCCGCCATATTGCTAACAATATGACGGCTTTTAAATGATTAGCAGGTACGAACTTTACTTCGTACTCTTTATTTCTTCATTTGTTTCGTTTTTTGTTTGCGCTGCTTTGCTCGTATTGTCTTCACTTTTCAGTGCGTTATAAATCGCATCCTGGATTTTTCCACGAATGCCCATCCTGCCCAATAAATTATTGTTACGGGTATCGTAAACACGGTTCGATAAAAAGATATAAACAAGCTTTGATTGTGGATCAACCCAAACACACGTGCCCGTAAAACCGGTATGGCCAAAAGTTTGCGGCGATGCCAATGTAGAAGGATAGGGCTCTTTACGTTTATCATTGTCTTTCTCAGGCTTGTCAAAACCATAACCCCTTCTGCTGATATCGCTATGATAAGCTGTGAAATATTGAATGGTTTCAGGCTTTAAATAACGTTCGCCATTTAGTTCACCGCCATTCAGTAACATTTGATACAACATGGAAAGATCGTAAGCATTGGAAAATAATCCTGCATGGCCTGATACACCGCCAAACATAGCAGCCCCTTCATCATGCACATAGCCACGTAATAGTTGGCGGCGGAAATAATTGTCTTCCTCTGTAGGCACTACTCTTTCCAGGCCAAATCTTTGCCCGGCGTTAAAGCCTGTAGTGGTCATGCCTAATGGTTTGTAAAAAGTTTTTTCTACATACTTATCCAGCGGCATACCGCTGATGGCTTCTACAATTTTTCCAAGTAAAATAAAATCGTTATCGCTGTACACATATTTACCCAACGGCCCTAAGGGACTTGCAGCAATGCGTTTCATCATCGTGTCTTCCCAATCATTGCGCAAATACAAGTTGCGGGCAACAGGCACGGTAAAGCCTGGCTTTAATTCTGTGCTATAAAACTGCGGCAAAGGCCTTTTGGTTTGAGGGTCCAGCGTTTCTCTGTAAAAAATAACATCGGGTACCAGGCCAGCCTGGTGCAATAAAATATCGGTGAGTTTTAAATTTTCTTTGTCCGAACCACGCATAGAAGGCAGATAATCGCCTAAGGTTTTATTGAGGTCTAATTTTCCTTCTTCATACAATTTCATTACAGAAACGGTAGTAGCGGAAATCTTTGTAACCGAAGCCAGGTCATAAATGCTTTCCAATGTTACAGGCAATGATCTCGGATCAAATTCGAAATGACCAAAAGCTTTGTAATATTTGATCTCGCCATTTTGCACTGCCAATACTTCGCAGCCGGGGAATGCTTTTTTTGCCAGCGCATCATTTACAATGCTGTCAACAGCCAGCCATGCAGGCGATGTGCCTACAGGCACAAAGCGGTTAATTACAATGCCTGAACCGTAAGGAATATTGCAAACTGTTACCGGCAAGGTTCCTTTAGCGGCCAGTTTTCCTTCTATAAAATCAACGGCTGCATGTTGGGTAATATCGTCGTCCTGGTGCATGGCAACCAGTGTGCCTGCGCTACAAAAATTTTGCGCAGCATACACATTTCCAAAAACAAAAGTGGCCGTTTTAGCTGATTGTAACGAATCCCACAGATTAATGGCGGCTTGCGATATGCCATAATTATTTGCAGGACGGTTAGAGTAATTGTGAACGCCAACAACTATTTTATCGTAATTAATTTTTTTTATCGAATCAAGTATGGCAGTTGCCTTATCGTTCGAATCTTTGTAATTCAAAAAATAAACATCGGCATTCAGCTCTTCTTTTAACCTGTGGCCTACTTCGTTGCTATCTATCCCCAGGCCAACATAAGCCATCTTTCCATGGTGCAGTATTGGAAAAAATCCACTTTGGTTATTCATTACTGTAATGCTGTTGCGGGCCACTTCTTTTCTTATTTCGTCGGTATTGGCGTTTAGATCTGCAACTAAGTTGGTGGTGTCAATTGCTGCTACCCTGTGCAACCCTAAATTGTATTTTGCCAGCAACACTTTTTTTACTTTGCTGTCAATGTCTTTCCACTTCAACCTTTTTTTCTTAATGGCTGTTTCAATAGCATCGATGGCTGCCGGCACGTCTTCGGGCAGACAAAGCATATCATTGCCTGCAATCAAAGCCTGCACAGCCGCTTCGCCTGCAGGAAAATATTTGCTGACACCTTTCATTTCCAAAGCATCGGTAAAAGTGAGGCCTTTGTAATCTAATTCCTCACGCAACAAATCGTGTACATTTTTTTTTGAAAGGGAAGTAGGCAGGTTAGTAGTGGTATCAATAGCCGGAATGGAAAGATGTGCAATCATTACACTGCCCACACCATTTTTAAAAAGTTGTTTGAAGGGATAAAGCTCTAAGGAATCTAGTTGCTCCATGCTTTTGTTGATCACTGGCAAATCTAAATGCGAATCCACACTTACGTCGCCGTGGCCTGGAAAGTGTTTGGCACACGCCATAATGCCCGCATCCTGCATGCCTTTCATATAAGCTACGCCAAATGTTGCTACTTTGTATTTGTTTTCGCCAAACGAACGGTAGCCAATAACAGGATTGTTGGGATTGTTGTTGATGTCAACCACCGGCGCATAGTTTACCTGCACGCCAATACGTTTCATTTGTTCGCCCACGGCACGTCCCATTTCATAAACAATCTTGTCGTCGTTAATAGCGCCAAGCGTAAGCTGGTAAGGAAATTTAATTACGCTGTCAAGACGCATACCCAATCCCCATTCTCCATCAATAGTAATGAGCAAAGGCGTTTTAGCAATGGATTGATAAAGATTAGTAAGATTGGCTTGACGCACCGGACCGCCCTGGAAAAAACATAAAGCGCCTACATTGTATTTTTTTATTTGATCAATAACATTATTCACATGGTCCTCGCCAAGATTGCTATGGGCACGAATAACCATCAGCTGCGCAACTTTTTCTTCCTTGGATAAGGATTTAAAAACGCTGTCAACCCAGGCATGGGCAGAAAGATTGCTGTTGTACTGGGCGAAAGAAACTGAAATAGTAAAAAGGCTAAGGAGGGTGATTACAATTTTCTTCATGGCAAAAAATAGATGTCACAATTTAGTACAAATCGTTTAGCAGCACACTTAAAGGCTTGTGAAGAAATTAAAGCCTTCATTGTAAGCATGATTTTTTGTACACAATAAAGGGGAAAAAAAGAACTGATGCATTTTAAATTCTGCTAAATGATCCGCAGGGTTAACCTGCGGTTACAAAGCCTAATTTTCTTTCCACTTTCTTTGGCAGTTGTGGCAATCTCCTTCTTTCAATTAAAAACGAATTGAGTTGGGCAATTTCTTTAAAGATGTAATGTTTATCTGCTGCGGCCTTCAAATAATCTTTGCCCGAGCTGCCGCCTGTACCAATGCGGGTGCCGATCATGCGGTGCACCATGTTCATGTGCCGGTGGCGCCAGGTGCTAAGCTGTTCATCTATCTCCAATAAATTATTCAGCAATTGAAAAGGTAATTGCAAAAGCGGGTAACCACGATACAGCATAATGAACAGGGCTGCACGGTTGGCTTTGGCCGAAAGTGTGTAATGCGTTTCTTTATGATGGAACAACACTTCATCAAAAGCATCCAGGTTATTTTTTTCTGCTTCGGCTAAGCTATTGGAGTAGTAATTTTTATATTCGGTCCAGAAGTCGTTGTGAGGAAAATCAGACCAAAGATTTTTTTCATCAAAAAAAGGCATACGCTCCAGCCAGTCGTTTACCAATTGCAAAAAAGACTGTTCTGTTTCTGCTTTTTTAATAAGGTCAATATGTTCTTGTCGCAATTGTGCCGTGTAATATTCTTTACCGTGGCGGTATTCAAATTTCAATCCCAGTTTGGCTTCCAATAGCTTAAACTGCCAGCTTTGAAATCCGGAGGCAGGCCGCAGCATGTCACGAAAATCCAGAAAATCCATCGGAGTCATGGTCTCTAGAATATCAATTTGGTGAACCAGCACACGCAGGATCATCGTCATGCGGTTCATACGGTGCACAACGGTCTGCAGCTCCGGAGAATTATCATTGAGCGAAGGTTTATGCATAATTTCCACAATGGAATCGGCTTCGTGATGCAGTTGCTTAAACCAAAGTTCATAGGTCTGATGAATGATGATAAAAAGCATTTCATCGTGTGCTGAAGCGTCGTGTTTATTACTCTCGGGTTCCTGTGCATTGAGAATCTTATCTAACTGCAAATAATCATGATAATGAACATCAGGCATAGCAAACAATTTATGAATGAAAAAAACACATGAATTCGTATTGAAAAATCCTTAAAGCATCAGGTTTATTTATGCTTATTCACTTTCATTCGGATAATTCATATTTATAAACTCAAAGCCGATATCTCGTCTAAAATATTTTCCTTCAAATGCTATGGTCTCAATCAGTTCCCTGGACGCATTGATGGCTTCATCTAATTGAGATGCCAAAGCTGTGGCGCAAAACACACGTCCGCCGTTGGTTACAATTTTCCCGTTCTCTTCTTTTGTACCCATGTGAAAAATAATGGCATCTTCTTTTGAAACCTCCAGTCCATTTATCTCAAAGCCTCTTTGATAATCGTTTGGATAGCCGCCACTAACGGCAACAATGGTGGCAGCAAAGCGTTCGTCTTTTTCAATGCGGACATCTTGAAGTTTTTGCTTTGCGGTTGCAGTAAGCAATGCTGCCAGGTCATTTTTTATACGAGGGATTACCACTTCCGTTTCGGGGTCGCCCATGCGGCAGTTGTATTCAATTACATAAGGTTCATCGCCTACTTTCATAAGGCCGATAAAAACAAACCCTTTATAATCGTATTGGTCTTTCTGCAAACCTTTCACCGTAGGCTCTACTATTTTCGCAACTACTTTTTGCATGAAAGCATTATCGGCAAAAGGCACAGGACTTATGGCGCCCATGCCACCGGTGTTTAACCCGGTGTTGCCTTCTCCCACTTGCTTGTAATCTTTGGCTTCGGGTAGCAGCACATAGTCTTTGCGATCAGTCAGCACAAAAACAGAAAGCTCAATGCCGCTTAAAAATTCTTCTACTACCACCCGCTTACCGGCTTCACCAAATTTGGAGCGTTGGATCATTAGCTCAAACTCCGAAATTGCTTCTACGTGATTTTGACAAATGATCACGCCTTTACCGGCAGCAAGTCCATCGGCTTTTAATACAATGGGCAGCGAATGACTTTTTAAATAATCGATGCCTTCTTCAAAGTTTTCTTGTGTAAACTCTTTATAAGCGGCGGTTGGAATGTTGTGCCGTTGCATGAATGCTTTGGCAAAAGCTTTACTACCTTCCAGTTGTGCGGCTTCTTTCGAAGGGCCAATGATCAATAAATTTTTCAGCCCCTCAACGGATTTTAAAAAATCGACAATTCCTTTCACCAGCGGTTCTTCAGGCCCCACAATAACCATATTAATGTGTTCCTTAACACAACTGTTTTTAATGGCGTCAAAATCGGTGGCGGCAAAAGGTAGATTTGTTCCGCACAGCGCAGTGCCGGCGTTGCCGGGAGCAACGAACAATTTAGAGCACAAATTGCTTTGCGATAATTTCCAGGCCAATGCATGTTCCCTTCCGCCAGAGCCAAGTAATAGAATATTCATGATGTAAATGATGGCTGCGAATATCGGTACAATTGTTAAAGAAGGATGGCAGAGTGTACAGAAAAATAATTTACCGTATTTTGGGCACACAAAATTAATTGCACATTATTTTTCACCAACAATTTTCTTATGTCAGAATTGCTTTCGTCAAACGAAATAAAAGTAAAACAAAAAGGACATCCTAAAGGTCTGTACGTTTTGTTTGCCACTGAAATGTGGGAACGCTTTAACTATTATGGCATGCGTGCCATACTGGTTTTGTTCATGACCAAAGCTTTGCTGTTCAGCGATGCTTTTGCTTCCAACCTTTATGGTAGTTACACCGGTCTTGTTTACCTCACGCCTTTAATTGGCGGCTATATTGCCGACCGGTATTGGGGAAACAAACGTTCCATTATTGTGGGTGGCTTAATCATGGCCATCGGTGAATTTTTATTATTCTTCTGCGGTTCGGTTTATGATAGCTCCCAATCGCTATCTACTTTACTTTTCTTTTCTGGCTTAGGATTTATGATTGCCGGAAACGGTTTTTTCAAGCCTAACATTTCTTCGTTGGTAGGACAATTATATCCTAAAGGCGATAGAAGGATTGATGCTGCTTACACTATTTTTTATATGGGCATCAACGTAGGCGGTGCCTTAGGTCCGTTTATTTGTGGCATATTTGGCGACACTGGTAATCCGGCTGATTTTAAGTGGGCTTTTTTGATAGCCGGCATTGGTATGTTAATCAGTGTGCTTGTTCAAAAATTGTATCAGGATAAATATGTGAGAGATCCGGAAGGTAAACCTCTTGGTGATCCTTCGCCTACAGCACCAAAGCAATGGCGCAACCCGTTGTTGATGATTATTGGATTGGTGATTTTTGCAGGTGTAGCCATTGGCGTTTTGTATGTAGATGCAAATGTTTTCAGTTTCCTTTCTTACTTGTTGTTAGCAGCTGTTTTATTTATTGCTTTTATTCTTTTCTCGGACAAATCATTGAACAAGCAAGAGAAAGAAAGAATTGGCGTGATATTCATTGTAGCCTTCTTTGTGATCTTCTTCTGGTCTGCATTTGAACAGGCAGGCGCCTCGCTCACTTTTTTTGCAGACAGACAAACACAAAGAGATTTGGGTTGGGTTACTGTTCCAGCCAGTTTGTTCCAATCATTGAACTCCATATTTGTTATTTTGTTTGCGCCTGTATTTGCATGGCTTTGGTTAAAGATGGGAAAAAGAGAACCGTCTGCACCGACAAAAATGGCGCTTGGCTTATTCCTGCTGGCCTTAGGTTATTTATGGATCGCCTTTGGCGTGAAAGATGTAGCTCCTGGCGTAAAAGTGAGTATGATCTGGCTTACAGGTATGTATGCTTTACACACATGGGGAGAGTTGAGTTTATCGCCCATCGGTCTTTCGCTTGTAAATAAATTAGCGCCGTTAAAGTTTGCTTCTTTACTGATGGCCGTTTGGTTTTTGGCGAATGCTGCCGCTAACAAATTAGCCGGCGTATTAAGTGCTTTATATCCCAGCAATGGAAAAACGACATCGTTCTTAGGCTATCAAATGAATAGCATGTACGACTTCTTTATGTTGTTTGTATTTATGGCAGGTGCGGCTTCTGTTATTTTGTTCCTGCTGTCAAAGCAGTTGCAGAAAATGATGCACACGGATATAAAATAAACATGTGTACATAGCTTTAAAATAATCTGTTTAAAAGGTGGCTTACAAGCCACCTTTTTTTATCTATCTTCAAAAATTTAATTGAAAGATGAAACAATTTAATACCACCACAGCCCATATTGAAGATGTAGAAGGAAGACATCCCCGCCAATTGTATTTGCTGTTTTTTACCGAAATGTGGGAGCGGTTTTCTTTTTATGGCATGAAGGCTTTGCTGTTGGCCTACATGGTTACGCAATTGAAGTTCGATGAGCCGAAAGGCTACGCCATCCTGGGTTCTTATGCAGCGCTTGTTTATACCATGCCTATGTTCGGTGGCATGCTGGCCGACCGTTTTCTGGGTTATAGAAAAGCCATCACTTTTGGTGGTATTTTAATGACGATCGGTCATTTGGTTTTAGCTATTCCACAAAGCTGGAGTTTTTTTTACGGCATGGCTTTTATCATTTGCGGCAATGGTTTTTTCAAGCCCAATATTTCAAGTTTGGTAGGTACGTTGTATAGAGAAAACGATCCCCGTCGGGACAGTGCTTTCTCTATTTTTTATATGGGTATTAACCTGGGTGCTATGATTGGCGGTGTATTGTGCGGTTATGTGGGCCAGCGCATCAACTGGCATTTTGGATTCGGATTAGCAGGCATTTTTATGATTCTTGGCCTAATTGTTTTTACTATTGGTAAAAAGTCATTGGGCGACAGAGGATTGCCGCCTCAAGAAAACCTGCTGCATCGAAAATTATTTGCAGGTCTCAACCGCGAAACGATTATTTATATTGGCACACTGCTGGTTGTTCCATTTGTTGTTTTTCTATTCAATGTATACGAAGCAATGGATTGGATCATGTTGGGCCTTGGGTTGCTTTCGTTGGTGTACATTTTATACATCGCTTTTCAGTTGGAAAAGGCAGCCAAGTTTAAGTTGATCGCTGCTATTGTAATGATTGTAACTTCTATTTTGTTTTGGGCTTTCTATGAGCAAAACAGCGGTTCACTGAACTTGTTTGCCATGCGCAATGTGGATATGCATGTGCTGGGCTTTAATCTTCCGCCACTTTCAGTCAATAACTTTCTTCCACCATTTTGGGTAATTGCGCTTAGTCCTGTTTTTGCCTGGCTGTGGCTGTGGTTGAACAAAAAAGGTAAAGAGCCCAGTACGCCGTTGAAATTTGCTTTATCCTTTATTTTTTTAGGAATAGGATTTTACATTTTTTATTTGGGATGCAAGATGACAACTGATGGCCTGATATCGTTGTACATTTTTGCATTGGGCTATGTGGCGATTATATGCGGAGAACTTTGCCTTTCACCTATTGGCTTATCCATGGTGACGAAATTGGCACCGGTAAAAATTGTAGGAATGGTAATGGGGATTTGGTTTTTAGCCAGCGCTATTGGAGAATTTTTAGCAGGAAAAATTGGTTCGCTAATGAGTGTGCCGGAAAATGTTGTGAATGACCCTATTCAATCGCTTCCTTATTATGCAGATATATTGAGTAAGATAGGTTTAGGCTCTGTTCTGTTGGGAGGCGTATTAATACTTATTGTGCCTTTGTTGCGCAGGTGGATGGGCGATGTGAAGTAAGATGAAATAAATGTGTTTGTTATAATAAGAAATGCCATATCTGCGGAATATGGCATTTCTGTTTTCTGTTTATCCGGTAATTAAACAAATTTCAATTGATCATATTTTTTTCCAAGGATTTGCTCATCATCTGCGCCTAACCATTTATTTAAAACGGTTGCGTATACGTTTTTAAAATCCACTTTATATTTCAAATCGCCTTCATCCAAATCCGTTAAATCGGGCATGGCGTTGAGCAGCCCTTTTTGTTTTAGACCACCACCAATTAAAAACATATTGTTAGCCGTTCCGTGGTCGGTGCCCTGGCTGGCGTTTTGCGAAACCCTTCTGCCAAATTCCGAGAAGGTGAAGAACAATACATCGTTGAAACGGTTGTTGGCTTTCAAATCTTTGATAAAGGCACCTACCGCATCGTTCATTTCTTTAAACAATCGTTGTTGTTGTGCTTCCTGGTTAACATGTGTATCAAAACTTCCCAGCGATACGTAATATACTTTAGTATTTATCTCCGAATAAATAAGCGAGGCAATGGTTTTTAAATCTTTGCCCAGGTTAGTGTTGGGATATGCTGCAGTTGATGGATGCAGCTTCGACTGCTTGAAAATGTAATCGGCAGATGAAAGTGTTTCTGCCATAGTCTTGTATAAATAATCTACCGGTTGTTCATCGTGATGATCATCGTGAAATTTTGAAACGTCTTTAAAAAACTTTTCGTTGCTGGTACCAAATAAACGTTTGGGGTCTCTGAACGCCAGCCCGTTGGTGTTCTGTCCTTTCAAGGCAAGACTTAACACATCATCCACTTCCAAAGCTTGTGTAGGGTGCGCACAGCCATCGCACTGTGCGTCTAAGTAGCGGCCTATCCAACCGCTGGTGATGTATTCATTGCTTTGGCTGGCGGTTTGCCAAATGTCCATACTACGGAAATGCGAACGATCGGGGTTGGGATAGCCTACGCTGTTTAGAATGCCCATTGAACCATCATGATATGCATCGGCGAACGCAGCAAGTGCAGGATGCAAGCCCACTTCATCGGTAATGGACAAAGCTTTTGCTTTTTCAATTCCTAAACGTGGACGACTGCGGTAATAAATATCGTTGCGAACAGGAATAACAGTGTTCAATCCATCGTTGCCGCCACTCAATTGCAGCACCACTACTACTTTGTTTCCCGGCGGCACTAACTTTCCGGTTTCGAAAGCCTTTAAGAACTTGGGCACAAAGAATGAGGCTGTGGCTAAAGTACCTACTTGTAAGAATTCGCGGCGTTTGATGCCCCCTGTCCCCCTAAAGGGGAGACTTAAATTTGACCTTTCCTTTTGATGGTTTGACATCTTAATTCAATTTTTTTATGGAGCGTTACTTACTATGGTTGTTTATTATAGTTGAAGTGTATGATGCAACAAAAGTTAATAGAGTTACGATGCTACTTACACAATGATTATTTTAAAGAACTGACTGATATGATAGAGTTTGTCCTGACCTAAGTCTCCCCTTTAGGGGACTAACACATCTGATACTCCGGAATACTCATTAGCTGCACGGTGGCCGTTTTGATAAAGCTTTCGCGGCCGGAGCTGTCGGCCGAATTTTTTATAACATCGGCAGGCACACTCAGTTTGGTTTGCAAAACCGATTCGGCAATGGCATTCAATAAACTTTCTTTGGGTACGGCTTCAAAGTTTTTAGTGTAACTGCTCCACTCGATTATTGCATTAATAGGTTTTCCAATTTTACCATTTATCTTTTTTGCTTTTGCCATTACAGTCTCATTATCTTGTCTTCCCATCATTTGATCATCATCCATTTTGGGAGCCATGTTCAATTCATCCTGGTCATTAATTAATTGCGGCAAACGCATGCGCATCATTAGCGTGGAGCTATCAATCCATGCTTTGCCGCCAGGCCAGCCTGCTACGTTGGGGGGATAAAAAAGTGTTTGGCCTAAGATGCGTTGTACAATCAATTGCGCTTCGTCGTTTTGAATGTCCATGGGTAGCAATCTGCGTATGCCTGCCAATAGTTCAATCGGTGATTTGATTTTTGCACCAACATTCTTTTCATCGTAAAACCAATCACTGGTAAAAATGTCTTCCATTAGTTTTGAGATATTGTATTCGCTATTGTAAAACCTACCGGCCAACCATTCTGTTTTTTCTTTATCAACCACATCGTTCACAAAAAAGCGATAGATCTTTTGCGTAATAAAACGGGCCGTTTGTTTTTGCTCCAATAAAATATCCAGCACATCTTCGCCTTCAAAGTTTCCGGTTTTGCCTAAAACGGTCTTTGTGCCTTTGTCGTGTTGAAATCTACGGGACACAAACTCGCCTTTTATGTTGGCGCCCCAGCCGGTGAAGGCACGGGCAGCTTCTTTAATATCAGGCTCGGTGTAGTTGCCGCGACCCAGCGTAAAAAGCTCCATCACTTCACGGGCAAAGTTTTCGTTGGGATGATCTTTGCGGTTTTGATTGGCATTTAAAAAATTAAGCATGGCGGCGGTTTTCGAAACTTCATGCAGCAAGTCTCTGAAACTGCCCAAAGCATTTTGGCGAATCACATCTAAAATGCCTTGTTGAAAAAATACATTGAGGTTACGGGTGGCAAAGTGCCCATGCCAGAAGAAAGCCATCTTCTCCCGCAGTTGTGCTTTGCTATGCACCATTTCATCCAGCCAAAACAAATTGAGGCTTCTGATGGCATAGCGTGTTTGCTGCGCCACGTTTTTCCGTTCTTCTTTATCCAGGTCTTTCTTGCGCAAGCCTTCTTCTTGTATGCCTTGTACCAGGCCTTTTAAATAATCATCTGTAGCATCAATGTAATCAGGCTTTTTTGCCGAGGCTTGTTGCAGCGCTTTGAATAATTGTTGTGGCGAAATATTTTTTAATTGTTCTAACTGGTCGGCTGCAGGACCGAAACCTGCACGCCACATCAGATGCTGATTTTTAAGTTGAGTAGAGGCCATTGGGAAGTGATGGTTTGGCTTGAGACTATGAATTACGGTGTAAGTTTAATGAAAGCATTAACAAAAAAAGGAGCTGCCCGAAGGACAACTCCTCATGATCAACATAAATAAAATTATTTTCCCAAAACAAAACGAAAGCCAAGACTCAATGGAACTGAAGCGCTAACGTTAGTATCAAAAGAGAAGCCATTTGATTTTGAGGAGGATTGACCCGCTATGGTAATATTTTCAGTTTTTGATGTGTAGTAACCCAGGCTAATCAAGTTGTTAATGCTTGCTTCAAGATGAATTCTCTTATTAAGTGCATACGCTATACCAGGGTAAAGATTCGCACTGACTCCATTTCCTTTTAAAATATATTTTGAATCAATGCTGGATGTTTGTGAATTGTTTTGATGGTTGTATCCCAGGCCGCCTTCTCCAAATAGATAAAAATTTTTACCTAAAGAAAGGTATTTGCGCATAAACACGCCGAGAGAATAGCCATTGTTTTCCTGTTCGGGATAACTATTATTATAATCGCTTTTTGAATGGCTATAACCGCCTCTTACACCTACAACAGTATTGTCTTTTACAGTGAAACCTACGGCAGGATAAATAGAAAAGCCATTCGATTTACTTTCATCGTTCCCATTTTTGGTTTTGTTTGTGTTGGCGCTAATACTTCCACCAAGCAAAATTGTTCCCCTGGAGATTTGCGCATTTGTCAATGAAGCGATAAATAAAAAGGCTGCTGTTAAGAGTGTAAATTTTCTCATGAGTAAATGATTTTGTTTCCGCTAATTTGAACCACAAAAAGAAAAAGCAGAACATCACTGTTCTGCTTTAACATCAAATTATCCTAATAAAAAGTTATTGGCTGCAATTATTTTTTTGCATTCTCCATTACGTACGCCGTTACCTGCTGCGCCTGTGTTGAGTCCAACTTTGCTTTGGGTATCATGCTTTTTAAAATACCATCCCAGCGTGTCGTTGTGTAAGCTGTAACGTCTTTCAACGCATGACAACGATTACAGCGGGTGGTGTAAATTGTTTTACCTTGTTCTACCATAGTTGCATGTTCTGCATTCGCAGTGGCAGTTGTTTCGGTGGTAGTTGGTGCGGCAGTAGTAGTTTGTGCCGTGTTGGTTGTTTTTCTGCTACACGCAAATACCAGTAATGCAAGCGATACAATAGTGATAGCTTTTTTCATGTTTGATGATTGAACATTAAAACTAATGGTTGAAACCGAACTGACAAAAAAATGACTTCGTTAAAGGTTAAATCATTTCACTTCCAAAATAACCCTGTAGAGCTATGGGTAATTTAATGCCATTCTCATCCTGGTTGTTTTCTAAAAGACAGGCAAGAATTCGTGGCAGCGCTAAAGAACTTCCGTTCAAAGAATGAACCAATTGGTTTTTACCATTATTGTCTTTAAAACG
>JBQCJM010000121.1:0-4576 GCA_051952715.1 Flavisolibacter sp. | reverse complement strand
CACCAAGAATATTTTATTAAATGAAGAACTGATTGCTGTTAATCAGGATGCATTAGGCAAGCAAGCTGTGAGAAAAATAAAGAATGATGTGTGGAATATCTTTGTGAAACCGCTAAGCAATGGTGATTATGCTGTTGCCATCTTAAATCGCAGTGAAGCAGCACAAAAATTGGCTATTGATTTTAAAGAATTGGGATTAGATGGCAAAAATCAAGTAAGAGATCTGTGGCAGCACAAGGATTTAGGCAAATCAAAAAATTGGAAAGGGAATGTACAAAGCCATGAGACAATTGTGCTGCGATTGAAGAAAGTAAAATGAAATACACCCACCTGAAGATACGGTTGAACTTTTGAGCAGTTTGTCTGCGCATGCTGAAGAATTGCCACTCTTTAAAATTTGACAACGCTATTGTGTGGTTAATACGCCGGAGGTTTAAAATTAGTTCAATGACAAAACAACAGGTATTTCCTTGCGAACGTTGCAAACAATAAGACAGATAAATGCTAAGGCAATTAAAAATACTTTTCTTCACTATTATTTTCTGCTTCAACAACGCAGCCTTATTGGCTCAATCGGACGTGCAAATTAAGTTTGATGCACCCGCTGCACATTTCACGCAATCGCTGCCATTGGGCAACGGACGCCTCGGCGCTATGGTGTTTGGTGGTTTTAATAAAGAAAGGATTGTGCTGAATGAAAATTCTATGTGGTCGGGTGGCGTAGAAGACCCAAATCGTCACGATGCATACCAATACCTGCCAACCATTCAGCAGTTATTAAAAGAAGGAAAAAATAAGGAAGCGCAGGAACTTTTGCAAAAGCATTTTACTGCTGCTGGTAAAGGTTCTGGTTATGGCAACGGAGCCAAAGTAAAATTTGGCTGTTATCAAATTCTCGCTGATTTGTCTATTAACTGGCACGATACAAACACTATTGTTACAGATTATAACAGGGTATTACAAATTGATAAAGCTTTTGCCATTACATCATGGAAAAGAAAGGGAACAACATATAAAGAAGAAGTTTTTGTAAGTGCTCCGCAACAAACTATTATCATTCGCTTAAGTGCAGACAAAGTAAAATCACTTTCTTTCGATCTTGAACTGAATAGAAAAGAAAACGCTTCCTTTTTCTTGTTAAATAACACTATAACGATGACGGGACAATTAGATGGTGGCGATGGTGACAAAGGAATAAAATTTGCAACGTATGCAAAAGCCATTGCTGTAGATGGAAAAATACAGGCGGCTAATAATGGCTTGCGAATTGAAAATGCTACAGAATGCATTATTATTATCAGTGCCGCAACTGATTTGAATTGGCCGCATGTGGAAGCCCGTGGTCCAAACCCGCTACCTGTTGCAAGGAGTTATGTAAGCGGGGCAAGTAAATTAACATGGTCGCAATTAATGAAAAATCATCTTGTCGATTTCAAATCTTTTTTTGATCGTTGTCTGTTGAAGTTTAATTCAGTTGAGGAAGATACTATTAAAAACTTTACTACAGCACAGCGTTTAACTCGATATGCAAAAGGTGAAGCTGATGGTACATTGCCTGCTCTCTATTTCAACTTTGGCCGCTATCTATTAATTTCCAGTTCACGTCCCGGCGGCCTTCCTGCCAATCTCCAGGGACTTTGGGCGGAAGAATATCAAACGCCCTGGAACGGCGACTATCATTTGAACATTAATGTGCTGATGAATTACTGGCCCGCAGAAAAAACTAATCTGGCCGGCTGCCATCAACCCCTGATCAATTTTACGGAGCAATTAGTAAAGCCGGGTGAGCAAACTGCCCAAGCCTACTACAACGCAAACGGCTGGGTGGCGCATGTCATCAGCAATCCATGGAAGTTTACTGCGCCGGGTGAAGGAGCAGATTGGGGCTCAACTTTAACAGGCGGTGCATGGCTTTGCGAACATTTGTGGCAGCATTATCTTTTTAATCCGGATAGAAAATATTTGCAGAAGGTTTATCCTGTGCTAAAAGGCGCAGCACAATTTTATACAAGCATTTTGATAGAAGATCCAAAAACCGGCTGGCTCGTTACGGCTCCTTCCAACTCTCCTGAAAATACCTATATCACCGAAGATGGTTTCTATGGACAAACTACCATGGGTCCAACCATGGATATGCAAATTGGAAGAGAATTATTGAGCAACACCATTACCGCAGCTACTATTTTAGATATTGACAAGTCATGGTGCGATTCATTGCAAAAAATAAAGCAACGATTAGCGACAAATCAAATTAGTACTTCAACCGGCGGCATACAGGAATGGTTAAGAGATTATACAGAAGCAGAACCGCATCACCGTCATGTTTCGCAGTTGTATGGCTTGTATCCTTATGATGAAATAAATGAAATGAACGCTCCTGCATTGGCCGAAGCAGCGAAGAAAACTTTGTTGCGCAGAGGCGATGAAGGTACGGGTTGGTCAAGAGCATGGAAGGTAAACTTTTGGGCACGTCTTGGTGATGGCGTCCATGCATTGAAAGTATTTAAAGGGTTGTTGCAACCGGCGTTTACAATGGATAGTGTGTATAAAATGAAAGGCGCAGGCACTTATCCTAATTTATTTTGTGCTCATCCGCCATTTCAAATTGATGGAAATTTTGGTGCAACAGCAGCCATTGCAGAAATGCTCTTGCAAAGCAATGGAACAAATAATGTTATTCGTTTTTTGCCTGCTTTGCCTTCTGCAAAAGAGTGGAGTAGTGGAGAGGTTAAAGGCCTTTGTGCGCCCAACGGATTTCAAGTAGGATTTGATTGGAGTGATGGTAAATTGAGTGAGGCCGTTATTTTCTCTAAGGCAGGTTATGATTGTTATATGCAGCTGCCACAGAACATGAATGTGTATGATGTTGCCGGAAAGAAAGTAAAGACGAAAATTTTGAAAAACAACGTTGTTGTATTTGCCACAACGAAGAATGGAAAGTATTTTTTGAAGTAAATAAATACTAATCAGCGATGCAGCTCCGCCGGGGCATCATGTTTATAAAGAAACAATAATTACTGCTCCATGGGAGTTATGTGTGAACAAATAAAAAAGAACGAACAGAAATGATTAAAAAACTCTTTGTACTATTAACAGCTTTCCTTCCTTTGTTGCTTTGTGCCCAACAAGCAAACATCATTCCGCAACCGGTAAGCCTTCAATTGAATGAAGGTAGTTTTCTTATTGACAACAATGCGGCGCTTAAATTCAATGCAGCAAATAAAGACCTGGAAGCCGCCGCTGATTTTTTCGTTTCCTACGTAAAAAAAGTTTCAGGAAGAAGCCTTCCGCTCAATGTAAGAAAAAGTAAGACCATTGAATTCAAACTTGTCAAAACAAATGATATTGGTGAGGAAGGTTACCTGTTGACTGTGTCGCCTGCTTCGGTTGTGATTACTGCAAATACAAAAGAAGGAATTATTTATGGCATGCAAACCCTGTTTCAAACCTTGCCCGCTGTTCGCACTAATGCGCCGCTGCAAATATCCGCCATGCAGGTAAAAGATTATCCGCGGTTTAAATGGAGGGGGATGCACCTCGATGTATGCCGCCATTTCTTTTCACCTGATTTGGTAAAAGAATATATTGACCTGATGGCCGCGTATAAAATGAATACGTTTCACTGGCATTTGACCGATGACCAGGGATGGCGTATTGAAATTAAAAAATATCCAAAGCTTACACAGGTTGGCGCCTGGCGTGTGGACGAAACAAATAAAGTGTGGGGGCAAAGACCGCAGGCAAAAGAAGGAGAAGCGGCAACTTATGGCGGCTATTACACGCAGGAGCAAATCAAAGACATCATCCGCTATGCTGCGCAACGAAACATTACCATTGTGCCGGAAATTGAAATGCCGGGACATAGCGCTGCAGCCATTGCATCGTATCCGTATTTAAGTTGCACACAGCAACCGCAGTTGCCCATGACCGGCGGTAATTATACCAACATATCATCTAACTATTGTGCTGGAAATGATAGTGTGTTTTTGTTTTTACAAAACGTGCTGACAGAAGTCATCAATCTTTTTCCTTCGACATACATACATGTAGGTGGCGATGAAGTGGATAAAACTTCCTGGAAAAATTGTCCTAAATGCCAGGCAAGAATTAAAGCCGAGAGATTAAAAAATGAAGAAGAGCTACAGAGTTACTTTATCAAGCGCATAGAAAAATTTTTGATCAGCAAGCATCGCAAAATGATTGGTTGGGATGAGATTTTGGAAGGTGGATTAGCACCCGAAGCTACCGTAATGAGTTGGCGTGGTGAAGCCGGCGGTATTGCAGCCGCAAAGATGAACCACGATGTGGTAATGACGCCTGGAAACCCGGTATATTTTGATCATTACCAGGGCGATCCCGCCACAGAACCTTTGGCTATTGGCGGTTTTAATACGTTAAAAAAAGTTTACGATTACGAGCCTGTTCCAAAAGAGTTGAACGAACAGGAAGCAAAATATGTACTGGGTGCGCAGGCCAATTTGTGGACAGAATACATAACCACAGCAGAACATGTTGAGTACATGGTGTTGCCGCGAATGCTAGCCTTAGCAGAAGTGGTATGGAGCCCGAAACAAGC
>JBQCJM010000120.1:0-2623 GCA_051952715.1 Flavisolibacter sp. | reverse complement strand
CCAAAGTGGCTTGTTGTAAGCCTTCAAAGAAGCCGGCTATCATTCCTTCTTTCTTGTAAAACGCTGAAACTACAACCAGTTTGTTTACAACATCAGGATGTCTGATAGCTATTTGCATAGCAGTGTTTCCTCCATTACTAAATCCTAAGAAATGAGCTTTATTTATTTTAAGGTATTGAAGCAGTGCAGCTACATCATCTGCATCCTGTTCAAAAGATTCGGTATTATTTCTATCAGTTGTTCGGCCGTGTGCCTGCAGCTCCATGGCAATTACCTTATAATACTGCGCAAGTAGTGGAAGTATTCGCCCAAATGTAGTTTCTATGGTAGACCCACCACCATGGATTAAAAGAAGTGGTTCTCCAGCACCGTGAATTTCATAGTACATTTTAATACCGTTTACAGGCGCATACCCATTTTTATCTGTTTTACCTTCTTCCGTAGTCATATAATTGTTTTGAGCTAATGCAATTTAGTATAACAAAGCAATAAGCGTTGAGAGTTGTATTTTACAATCTGCAAAGAAGAATGAAAGACCTGTTATAATATTGCTCAACGGTTTGAACTTAATGCCGTTGATTTCGATAGAATAATTTTTCATTTTCAATACACAATTATCGGCGTATGAAAAAAGTTTTCATTGTTGTCATTATTCTTTTAAATAGTTTTTGGCTTTTCGCACAGCAATACGTTCCAGCCAAAGAGAATTTAGAGGCCCGCTCGCAGTTTCAGGATAATAAGTTTGGTATGTTCATTCACTGGGGCTTATCGAGTATGCTTGCTGATGGTGAATGGGTGATGAATAACCGAAATATTAAAGTGGAAGATTATAGCCGTTTGCTTCGTGCTTTCAATCCTGTGGATTTTGATGCTGCCAAATGGGTGGCTACAGCAAAAAATGCCGGCATGAAATACATTGTGTTCATTACACGCCACCACGATGGTTTTTCCAACTGGGATACCAAGTTTTCTGATTGGAAGATTACCAATACGCCTTATGGAAAAGATGTATTAAAAATGCTTTCAGAAGAATGTAAAAAACAGGGAATGAAATTGGGGCTTTATTATTCATTGCTTGATTGGTATAGAGATGATTATCCCCGCGAGACAGGCCGCACCGGAAAAGGTACAGGCCGGACGGGCCAATCGGATTACGGTTCGTACTTACAGTTTATGAAAAACCAGTTGACGGAGCTGTTAACTAATTATGGAGAAATTATGTCTATATGGTTTGATGGGCATTGGGACCAGACCAACCCGGAAGGAGACACAGACAGGTCATCGCGAATAGATTGGAAGTACAATGAAATATATGGCCTTATTCACAAGTTGCAGCCTCAATGCCTGATCGGCAACAATCACCATTTAGCGCCTATTGCAGGAGAGGATTTTCAAATGTTTGAAAGAGATCTGCCGGGTGAAAACAAATCTGGTTTAAGTTTTCAAAAAGCATCTAATGCACTGCCGCTGGAAACCTGCGAAACGGTTAACGGCTCGTGGGGCTACAATATTACAGATCAAAAGCATAAAACGGTACAGCAGGTTATACAATTACTGATTGGTGCGGCAGGCCGTAATGCAAATTTATTGTTGAACATCGGACCATTGCCAAGCGGCGCCATACAAACTGAGTTTACTGATACGCTGGCTGCTGCCGGCAAATGGCTTGTACAGTATGGCGAAAGTATTTATGGTACAAGGGGTGGACCGCTCAGTCCTCAACCATGGGGCGTTACTACCCAAAACAAAAAGAGAATCTATATTCACTTGTTCAAATCCCCCGATGCAGGAACTGTTTCATTGCTCGGCATAAAAGAAAAAGTTAAACAGGTCATAGTGTTGGGTACTGGTCGTAAACTAAAGTACAGGCAGCAGAAAGATGCGATAATTATTTCAACACAAGAACTTGCGGTTGAAGATCCGGATACGATCATTGTTATTGAATTAAAGTAGTCATTTCTCCACATTTTTGCTTGTGTTGTTTCCTGTAGCCGCAAAACAGTACAACGGTTTGCAGGTTCTGTAAAAAAAATATAGCTTTCTTTTTTTATGAAATCAATTGTATGGGTTGGTGATATTTTAATGATCGCCTTTTTATGGTTGTTTCCTCATTTTGGTATGTTGCCCATTTGTGCCTATCCACCGGTATTGTTACTGATGCTGTGGTTATGGCTGCGGTTTCAAAAAAAGGGCTTTGCCACCATTGGTTTTAAATGGAACCAGGTCTCCATTCGTTCTTTATTGATTGGTATTGTATTGGCATTGGTTTATTTCTTTCTTTATTATTTTATCGTAGGACCTTTACTCACCAGTTATTTACATATGCCAAGGTCTAACGTTTCAGATTTTTATTTTGTACGTAGTTCTTTTTCCAGATACATCACTATACTTGTTATTGCCTGGGTGCTGGCCGTCCCTTTTGAAGAGATCATTTTCCGCGGATTTATTTTTTATAAGCTGCTGCAATGGACGGGAAAAAAATTTTGGCTGGCTGGCTTTACCTGCTCTATACTATTTGGGGCTTACCATTTACAGCAAGGATGGGGCGGCGTTATTCATGCGTTTATTTTCGGAATGGTTACAACGGCACTGTACAAATATTTCAAAGGCAACCTTTGGCATT
>JBQCJM010000119.1:0-2021 GCA_051952715.1 Flavisolibacter sp. | reverse complement strand
AAAGACCTGAAATGTTAAAATCCGTATTGACGCAACAACAATACAAAATGCGCAATAGAAAGCTACTGATAATCAATATCTGGCTTCAGCTTGGAAAGGTGAAAAGTTTCGTATAATATTGTGTAAGCTGCTATTACTTATGACACGTTTAATTTCAACAACTTTATTTTTTTTGACCGTTGGATTCACTTCATCTTTGTTAGGACAAGGGCGAGTTGATACAGACCCTATTCTTCATAAAATTTGGTGGACAACTTGGAAGATTGATGCAGACAGGAGTCTTACCTGTAACATAGTATCTTCAAATAATCAGAATAATGAAATAGAACTTTTGGCTACCTATTATGGAAAGGACAGTCTTTTTAAAATAATAAAACTGAGAAAGCAAAATAGGGGGGCGCAATTAACGACTTATTATTTTTCAGAGGACAAACCAATATTCATTTCAGTAAGGAAAAATAATTACAGTTTATCCAGTGACAAAACTAAGTTTGAAAAAGCAGTACTTTCTTTTACAGATACAACCGACTCAAGCGACATTCGTAAGAAGCCGCAGTATAAAGTAAATTATCAGGCAGAATATTTTTTTTATAATGGAGAGGTCCGCTATGTCAACATTATGACAGACGAATTTATCCGAGTTGACAATAAAAAAGATTTTATTGAAGGATTACAAATGTATAAAGAGGCTCAATTGCTTTTTAAGAAGAGACTATAACAGCAGCTTACATCGGTTTGCAGCAAGTGGGGCTTAAGGAATAACAATGAGCTTTTGTTCAGTATTGAGCACCAGTTCCGGGCTGGAAAATCTCTCTTCAACGATAGAATAAACAATGAACATTTAATTATAAATTTGGCAAACGGTTCCGGCAGACGGGAATTCTATTTCCTCACCTGCTGCAAGCCGTCGCCATTATGTGACATTTAAAACAACTTCATGCTTACCAAAACATCATTAATTCTTTTGACGGCATTAATTTTTCAAAGTTGTAATCTTTCAACTTCAAACTTTGAGAAAGACCAGAGTATTGATGCCGCTACAAGAGTAGAAATTAAAAGACTAAATGACAAATTGTTTAATGGAATCACTACTAATAATTTGACAGAGGTAAAGTCTTTAATGTTGCCTGCTCTGGTTGACAAATTTGGTGGTGATATAAATAAATTGATAAGTCAAATTAAGGACTTAGAGATCGACAATTACAGCATACTTGACGAATATTCAAACCATGCTTCCGCATCGGGGATTATCATAACATTGCCATCAGGAAATAATGACAATAATGATTACATCTTTACATATGCCTCTCCTAGCAAGGATTCTTATGTTTCATTACTTTTATTAAACAACTTTGGCAACCAGTTTTTATTAACAGTAGTTTATGGCAAATATCCGGACGGGTGGAAACTAAATATTTTCAAATTTGGACAATATAGTTTCTTTGGAAAGACCGCATCGGATTATTTTAAAATGGCGCAAACCAGTTATAAAAAATCTTTTTTAATAGATGCAGTTAATAATATTTCATTGAGCAATGTTCTTCTTCGTCCAGCAGACACTCATTTGCAATTTGTAAAAGAAAAAGAAATAAAAGATTTTGAAGATTCAATTATGCAAGACGTAAATGCTAAATACCAATTTCCATTGACAATTACAGCCATAGACAGTAAACCAAAAGTTTTTAGAATTTTCCCGCAGCCAATTCAGGAAGGTTTTTTTCCAATGGTATGTTACCTCACAGACATTAATCTTAAAGATACTGCGGCATTAAGGTTAGAAAATAAAAATATTAGAAAAGAAGTTGACAGCATATTTAAAGGTATAGACAAAGACAAAAGATTTATTTTTTATAGGGCATTCAATGAAATGCCTACCGAACAAAAAGAAGTAAATTATCATGGCTTTGTTGACACTCTAAAGGTCAGGTAACGTCACATAACATTCGCATTGGCGATAGCTGGGGCTGACGTGCTTTTCATCAGCATTTTGTTCGTTATTGGGCTGTAGTTCCGGGCTGAAA
>JBQCJM010000118.1:0-4780 GCA_051952715.1 Flavisolibacter sp. | reverse complement strand
ATAGCGCCGGTTGAAGGATCGGGCTCTACACCTGCATGTATAAATTTAGTTCCAAGCTTCATGTCATTAGATTTAAGGTGCAAAGATAGATGACAGATAACACAGATCTTGAATCTCGGATAGCACTATGAACAATTTAAATTCATTGATCTTTTAAACGAATCTTTTCTCAATTTTTATAGTTATAGTGCAGAGCTTTTTGTGCCGTTCATCCGCCGCATTTCCAGTTTAACAATAGCTTAACCGCAAAAATGTAACAAGCAAATACACGGTTTGGACATTAAAATTCACCCTTCAACATTTGTTTTGTGCAGTTCATAAGAAATCACAATTGCTTCACAGTGCGATTTAAAATTTTGGCTTCACCACTGGCGTAGAAGTGCTTGACGAAGTATTTCGTACAATCTACCTTCACATCATCATTAATCAAAATCAAAACCTTTCACCATGAAAAAAATATTCTTGATCGCCGCAGCAATGATTGCTTTTGTTTCTGTTTCTTTTGCAGCAGATCCTAACCAAAAAGTGTTAGACGCCTTTCATAAAACCTTTCAACAGGTAAAGGATGTAAACTGGCAGGATGTTGACAATAAGTATGAAGCCAACTTTAGCCAAAACAATATTACTTTCCGTGTAATGTATGATGAGGAGGGTAATGTAGTAAAAAGCATCCGTTACTATTTTGCAAAGACGTTGCCTATTTTCATCCAGGCAAAGCTGGCCAAAAAATATGATGGTAAAACAGTGTTTGGCGTTACTGAAATCAGCACAGAAAATGAACTGACTTATTACATCATTCTGGAAGACCAAACCAATTGGATTCATGTTCAGTCTGATGCTTATGGAAACATGTTCACAGAAAAAAAATTGAAGAAGGCATAAGGGTTAACTGAAACCATGTTTATGTGCACCTGGCATAAACTGTTTATGCAACTTCAAATTTTCAAGTCAAACAAGCGAGCAGCGCTCCAATATTTCCAATCCCTGTTTTCAGCCGCATGTGCTTCATGCGGCTGAATTTTTTTCTTTAATACAGCAGGGCTTAAAATGCTGTTTTGCACCAACACTTCTTTTGCTTGTTGAATTTGCTGCTGCACCATTTTATTTCCCATCCATCTTTTCTGCGGCGGCTCAAAGCCCACTTTATCTTTTCGCCAGGTAATTTCTTTTGGCAAAATGTCCTCAACAGATTTTCGCAATATCCATTTTGTCCATCCTTCATGAATTTTATACTGTGGCGGGAGTGTAAATAAAAATTCCACTAATTGATGACTTAAAAAAGGAAGCCGCACTTCCACTGCATTTGCCATGCTGTTTCTATCTGCCATGCGCAACAATTCTTCAAGACCATTGGTAAATGTGTTAAAGTAAAGTGCACTATTTAAATCGAAATGCGCAGGCGTGCTGTAGTGTAAATTGCGTTTATTGCTAAAAGCAAAATCCCTGTTTAAATCATGGTGATGAAAAGCCTGTCTTGCTTTCCGTGATTGTAATAAGGCTGTTGCCAAATCCGGTATTAATAATGCGATCTTATTTTTTAAACCAAAGCCTTCCTGAATGCCCAAAGCTTTTGCTGCCTTCAACTCCCCGCTTTTGTCTAGTTTTTTTTGACGGTATAATTCCAGCCAATACCATTTATAGTATTTATGATAACCCGCTAAAACTTCATCTGCGCCTTGTCCATCCAACAATACCGTTACGCCATTTTGTTTGGCGGCTTCGTATACTTTGTACTGTGCAATGGCGCTAGCGGAAACAACAGGCTCTTCCTGGTGCTTCATTAATTGCTGCATGATGGATACAATGCTATCATCATCAATTTCAACCACGTGATGCTCCAAACCAAATTGCTTTGCCACCTGCTGCGCATATTGCAATTCATCTTTTTCAAAATTTTTAAACGAAGCTGTGAAGCATTTATGTGTGTAATGGTCAGCGGCCTGCCTGTCGCAAAAAGCTACCACAGCAGAACTATCTAATCCACCGCTTAAACTAGTGCCGATAGCCACATCGCTGCGTAATCTTTTTCTAACAGATTCCGCAAAAAGATCTTTGAATTGCTCTACGGCATCCCTTTCAGAAATATTTGTATTGATGCTTGGATATATTTCCCAATACCTTTCAACCTGAACTTCCTGTTTAATTAATGAATAGGTAAGAAAGCTGGCGGCCGGTAACTTGTTTATGTTTTGAAAAAACGTTTCCTGCGGATCGAATGGATTGGTTGTATAATCAATAGAAATGAAATTGTACAACATGGCATTATTTACCTTCTTTTTTATAGCCATGTTCCACAAAGCCTTCATTTCCGAAGCAAAAGCAAATTGCTCTTCATCGTAATAAAAGAAAAACGGCTTTTCGCCAAACCGGTCTCTTGCCGCAAATAATTCCTGTTCCTCTTCATCCCAAATAGCAAAAGCAAAAGCGCCGTCAAACCGTTGCAGGCAATCTTTTCCGAATGCTGCAAAAGCCGCAAGTATCACCTCTGTATCTGATTGTGACGTGAAGTGATACCCTTTGTTTTTTAATTCCTTTCTTACTTCAATGTAGTTGTATAACTCTCCGTTGAAAACAATATGATACCGATTTAAATATTGCATCGGCTGTGCAGCCGCTTTGCTCAAATCAATAATGCACAACCTGCGGTGACCTAACGCTGCAGTTTGTTTTTCGTTAATATAAAATCCTTCCTCTTCCGGCCCGCGATGCACTAAACAAGCCGTTGCTTTTTCAATGCGCTGCTGTGAAACCAGACTTGTGTTTTTGGAAACAATACCTGCAATGCCGCACATGAGACGATTTTAATACACGAATTTATACACCAATTACACGAATTATTTAATGCTCTTTTGCTTTCGTTTATAAATAGATTAGAATTGAATAGGTAGGCGGGCCACCGTCGTATCCCAGGCCATCACCAAATCGGCGCCTTTGTCATTTTTTTGAAACACCATGCTGAAATATTCTACCACTCGATCAGTAACCTGTACAGGAATATCAAATTTAAAGACATCGTCTTTGGGTTCGGGTTTTAAACCCCATGAGTTAAGGTTGGTATTTAAAACAATGGTCCATTTGTCCTGTTGTGGAATGGCATAAATAATATATTTCCCCTTAGGTATTCTTTTATTTTGAATGGAAACAGGCTTGAAAAATTCGATCTCCGTTGCTTCGTTGGCACCAAGACGCCACGGCTCGCCATATTTTAATAAAGAGCCAAAAATTTTCCTTCCCTGCCTGTGCGGCCGGCTGTAAATAACACGCATCACAGGTGAACCCGGGGCATTGCCCGACATTTTTTGAACGGGATAGTCAGATGGGAAATAACTCATGTCCATTGGAGAAACATCAATGGGTGCAAAAGGATTTATACTGTCTGTTTTTAACAGGTTCGAATCTTTGGGAACCAGCGTAGGTCTCGGCGCCGGCTGGCTTCTTTGTTCGTTACAGGAAACAAGTGCAATGAATAATACAAACATCCATTTCATGGCGAAAAAATACATCTTTTCCCTTAGTACAAATCATCTGCAAATAAAAAAGCCTTCAAACCAATATTGTTTGAAGGCTCGACAAATTTTGTTTACACACTATGCATATACGGCGTCCTGATACATTTCTTCTCTCAGCTCTTTCACCCGCTTGTCTTCCATATACTCATCAAAGGTCATTAAGCGATCAATAATGCCTTTGGGTGTTAACTCGATAATTCTATTGGCAACAGTTTGTAAAAAGGTGTGGTCATGCGATGTAAGCAACACTATACCCGGAAATGTTTGACAGCCTTCGTTAAAGCTTTGAATGCTCTCCAGATCCAAGTGGTTGGTAGGCTGGTCCAAAACAACAAGGTTAGGGTTTTGCAGCATCATGCGGCTGATCATGCAACGAACTTTTTCACCCCCACTCAATACGTTGGTCTTCTTCATAATATCGTCACCGCTAAACAACATTTTACCCAAAAAGCCACGCAAAAATGGTTCGTCCGCATCGGTTACATGAGGTGGCACGTATTGGCGCAGCCATTCCATCAGGTTCAATCCATTTTCAAAAAACTCGCTATTTTCTACAGGCAGGTATGCTTTTGTAATGGTAGTTCCCCATTCAAACTTTCCGCCGTCGGCCTGCATGTTGCCATTAATAATTTCAAAGAAATTGGTAACGGCCAATGGGTCTTTACTGAGAAAAGCAATTTTCTCACCCTTATTAACACTAAAGGTTACTTTATTAAACAGTTTGCGGCCTTCAACGGAAGAACTTAGGTTTTCAACATTTAAAATTTGATTTCCTACCTCACGCAGCGGTTGAAAAATAATGCCCGGATAACGGCGGTTGGAAGGTTCAATTTCTTCAATAGTAAGTTTCTCCAAAGCCTTTTTACGTGATGTAGCCTGCTTTGACTTTGAAGCATTGGCTGAGAAACGGGCAATGAAATCCAGCAAAGCCTGGCGTTTTTCTTCGGTCTTTTTATTCTTATCGTTTATCTGGCGGGCCATCAATTGAGAAGACTCGTACCAGAAAGTGTAGTTGCCGGTAAATATTTTGATCTTGGATCGATCTACATCAGCTACGTGTGTACAAACCGCATCTAAAAAGTGGCGGTCGTGAGATACAACCAAAACGATGTTTTCGTAATCGGCTAAAAAATTCTCCAACCAGCCAATTGTTTCAATGTCCAGCCCGTTGGTTGGCTCATCTAACAACAGAATATCGGGATTGCCAAATAAGGCCTGCGCCAGTAACACACGCAGTTTCAATGTGGCAGGAATGTCTTTCATCAATGATT
>JBQCJM010000117.1:0-3412 GCA_051952715.1 Flavisolibacter sp. | reverse complement strand
AAAAAGGGAAGCGACTTTGATCTTTCATTAGTCAAAAATCCTTATAATAAAGGTTACTTTAAAGATGAGGCTAATTTTATGGTGATACGGCTTGACGCTCTTTTATCATTTATTTCTTTTGGTAGCTATGCTGTTATCAATTTATTCTTTGGTTGTCTTGCATTTTCAGGCTTGTGGAAGTTATTCTTATTCTTTTATGACCAACGACCTAAAATGCATCTGCAATTTGCTGTTGCCATTTTATTTTTTCCCACCGTAGTCTTCTGGAGTTCAGGCCTGCTGAAAGATTCCCTATGCATTGGTGCGCTTGGTTGGCTCACTTACTCACTATATGGCCTTCTTTATAAAAGAAAATCCATTTTAAAAAACACCTGTATCGTATTTATTTCAGTCTATTTTTTGTCCGTACTTAAAGTTTATATTTTGTTAGCTTATGTGCCTTTTTTTGTTTTGTTCATCATACTTAGAAATATACAGGGTATTAAATTCAAATTATTAAGATATATTTTTGCACCCGCGTTAATTGCACTTAGTATGTACGCTTTTACGCAAACTCTGTCGACTTATAATGAGGAATTAGGAGCATATGCCGTTGAAGACCTTACATCCAGTATCTCTCATCTTAATGAAGTAATTGATGCAAGAAGTGGCCGCGAAGATGCTGCGTCTAATTTTAATCTCGGTGCGGAGTTTGACGGCACATTTAGCGGATTAATAAAGATATCACCTGTTGCAATTGGCACTACTTTTTTCAGACCTTTTGTTTGGGAAGCGCATAAAGTATCTCAATTATTAGCAGCCATAGAAAGTTTGCTGCTTATGTTCTTTACATTGTATATACTTTTTAAGACTGGGCCTTTTAGAATTATTAGATTAATTTTTTCAAATCCTTTGATCATGTATTGCTTTTTATTTGCTATTACATTCGGACTATTTGTAGGCGCCAGCACTTTAAATTTTGGAACGCTAGTTCGTTATAAGATCCCTTGCCTGCCTTTTTATACTATCACTTTATTCTTAATACACGATAAGATAAAATCAACAGCCGCTGAAAAAAAGTTAACCCTCCAACGACAAATTTCTCTTTCTTCTCTATAGCCGTTTCAGTCTTTTTTTTGTATGAAGTAGTTAATCTTTTACCACTTTTTTATAGCATTCCTAAAATAATACGGGTGCCTTTTCGTTGTTATAATGATTCCCGAAAAACTAAGTATTATGAATTCTCAATTGAAAACGAACCGGAGAATTGGGGTGATGGAAAATGGCCTGATTTCGACCTATACAATGAGAAATGAATTGATGAATGAATTATTAAATCAAAATTTCGAAGTGCACGTGCTCACTCGTACCAATCAATTTAAGAAGGAGGTTGAAAGAAGTGGATTAAAGGTTTATAATGTAGGGTCGGGCAATACCAATCCTTTCAAAATCCTTATTTATATCTGTAAAGTCTTTTATTTCATGCGCCAAATAAAACCCGATGTTTGCCTTACATTTAGCGTGAGGCCGGCTATTTGGGGGAATATCGTTGCAAGAATTCTTGGCATTCCGGTAATCTCAAATATTTCTGGCATTGGGCCGCTGTTTTCGAGCAAGAATATAGCTTACCGGTTTATTCGTTTTATCTATCCCTTTGCTCTTAGCAAAACTGAGAAGGTATTTTTTCAAAACGAAGAGGACAGGGAAACATTTATTTCACACAGGTTTATATTAAGGCAAAAAACTGACCGCATCCCCGGATCTGGTGTAGATTATTTGAAATTTGCTGCTGTTCCATGCATCAATAAAATCACGAAAAATTTCTCTTTTCTTTTCGTTGGCAGATTAGTAAAAGACAAAGGCATCCTGGAATTTATTGAGGCTTCAAAAATTCTGAAGGCACAAAATCCCGCAATTAATTTTAAGGTGATTGGGCCGTTATGGCAGCAGAATCTGAGATCCAATACGCTCACAAAAAAGGTGGTATATCAATGGGTATCAGAGGGAATTATAGAATATGAAGGTGAAAAAAAAGATGTTAGAAAAGACATTGCTGCAGCAGACTGCATTGTGCTTCCTTCTTACCGTGAAGGAATTTCTAATGTACTGCTGGAAGCCGCTTCTATGGAAAAAGCTTGTATTGCAACCAATGTAACCGGTTGTAAAGAGATAATTGAAGATGGTAAAACCGGCTTATTGTGCCGGGTGCGCGATGCCTCCGACCTTGCCGCTAAAATGAAACAAATGATAGCCCTACCTGAAAGCGCTTTAATGGAAATGGGGAAACAAGCAAGGCAAAAAATGATCCGCGAATTTGATAAGAAGATCGTGTTGAATTGCTATTTAAAAGAAATAAAAAGCATTTCATCAAAATCCGAAGTTAACCCTGTTACTCTTTCCAGGCTGATCCATTTCAGTTCAATGCCTTCCCTTGTAAAATAAAGCGCAATGTGAATCCTTATTACTAATCCGCACCTTAAAAACGTCTTTAAAAACTAAAGAGTGCATTAGCTACATTTGCAGCTATTAATTATTTTTATGTGCGGAATCGCAGGATCGGTTAATTCAGGCTACTCTTATCAAAATATAAGTAAGACATTGAGACATCGTGGTCCTGATGAACACAATAGCTATCAATACAACAATGTAGATTTCTTTCATCTGCGCCTTTCTATTCTGGATATCGCCTGTGGCAAACAGCCCATGCATCTCGATGAAAAATATACGATCATTTTTAACGGTGAAATTTATAACCATTCAGAATTAAGGAAACAATTTGATCTTACCGGCAGCACCTCATCAGACACAGAGACATTGCTTCTTCTGTACGACCGTTTTGGCACTGAATTTTTGCAACATCTTGATGGAATGTTTGTTTTTGTAATTCACGATAAAATAAAAAATCAATTATTTATCGTTCGCGATCGTGCAGGTGAAAAACCTCTTTATTATTATTATGATCGTAAAAAATTGGTATTTGCCAGTGAACTGAATTGCTTAAATACGATGGCTTCTTTAGAAATTGAGAAAGACAATTTTTACCAATACCTGCGTCTCGGTTCATTTTACAGACAATTCACACCTTACAAAAACGTAACCGAATTAAGAGCCGGAAGTTTTTTAATTGTTGATTGCAATTTGCTTTCTATTAATGAAACGAGATGGTGGAATATCAACGATTATTATCAAAAGGAAAACAAGGATTCATTTGATGAAAGCTTAAAAAAAACCGATCATTTTCTTCATAAAGCAGTACAAAGAAGATTGGAATCAAGCGATCTGGAGGTTGGAAGTTTTTTAAGCGGGGGCATTGACAGCGGCCTCGTTACAGCGATTGCAAGTGAATACAACAACAGATTAAAAACTTTCACGGTTTCATTTGATAATGAATACGATGAAGCACCACTCGCAAAGTTGGTTGCTGAAAAATATA
>JBQCJM010000116.1:0-23149 GCA_051952715.1 Flavisolibacter sp. | reverse complement strand
TATACGCAGACAAAAGCGGCCTTTTTTCCATCAATAACAATTTTGTATTTAAGGTAAAGAACCACGTAGTTATAGCCACAGAAAAAGGCATTTATGAGTATAACAGTGATAAAGATTCGTTCGAAGTTTCGGCTTATTTTAAAAACATCTTTAAAAGCAGCATCCGCTATTTGAAGGAAGACCCAGCCGGAAACATTTGGTTTATTCACGACAAAAACCTGGGTGTTGTAGACTTTTCAGGTCCTAAGCCCAAAATAATTTATTTATCGGAGCTTAATAATAAAATGGTAAGCGGTTTTGAAAATATTTATCCCTATGACGAAAAGAACATTTTTTTAGGTGGAGAAAAAGGGTTTTACCACATCAATTACGAACAGTATAAAAAGAATAATTATCCTTTACAAGCCTACATTGGTGCCATTGCTACTATTGGCAAAGATAAGCGCCAGCTTTATGGCGGTTATGCTTTTGAAAAAGAAACAAAGCAATCGCATGAATCTATAAATTACAATTCCAACTCCCTGCATTTTGAGTATTCATGCACCTTGTATGGTCAAAAAGAAAATATTGAATACAGCTACTATTTAAAAGGCTTCGATAAGGAATGGTCGGAGTGGTCGAAGAAAACCGAAAAAGATTACACTAATTTACCTGCTGGCACTTACACTTTCCAGGTAAAAGTCAGAAACAACTTAGGCAATGAATCCGCTGCAAGCAGTTATTCTTTCATTGTATTGCCACCATGGTATCAAAGCAACTGGGCTTATTTGATTTACTTCCTTTTATTGTTTACAGCAATCTATCTACTGTACAAGTGGCAAAAGAGAAAGTTTTTGAAACAAAGACACCGCTATGAGGAAGAAAGAAAACGTCTTCAGTATTTACATCAATTGCAGGTAGAAAAACACGAAGAAGAACAAAAGCAACTGCAATACCTGCATCAACTTGAGCTGGAGCGAAGCGAAAAGGAGATCATCAGGCTGCGTAACGAAAAATTAGAGGCCGAGATACAGTTAAAAAATACAGAGCTAGCTTCCACTACATTAAACCTTATTCAAAAGGGCGAAATGCTGGTGAAAGTAAAAGAAGAATTTGTGCGCATGAAAAAGACCGGCGAAGCAGATAAAGAATCGGACGATTACAAAAAAATCATCAGGATGTTAGGCGAAGACAAGCTGAAAAAAAACTGGGAAGAATTTGCCGTGCATTTTGATAAAGTGCACAGCGATTTTCTTGTTTCTTTAAAAAGCCAGTATCCAAACCTTACACCAAGTGAACTTAAATTATGCGCTTACCTGCGGCTCAACCTTTCCAGCAAAGAAATAGCTCAGATCATGAACATTACAATTAAAAGTGTTGAGCTTGGCCGTTACCGGCTGAGAAAAAAACTGCAGATTCCTTCTGAGGTTAACCTCTTTAATTTTTTACTTAATTTTCATTCGGAGCTTGAATAAAAAATCGTTAACTCAAACCTATTGATTCACTATTGTTTTGCCAAAAGGCATAAGAGAAATTTCTACCAGTTTAAAATGCTGCCTTGCTAAGGGAATACCGATAATGGTTATAAATAGCAGGAAGCCAAAAACAATATGACCAATAGCGATCCATAAGCCACCACAAACAATCCATACAATATTTAGTAACACAGATAAACAGCCGCCTGAAGAAGCCGTACTTACTGCCCTGCGTCCAAAGGGCCACAATACAAAACCAGCCAGTTTAAAACACTGTAGCCCGAATGGTATGCCTATAATAGTGAGACATAAAGCAAATCCGCCAACGCAATAGCCAAGAACACTAAACAAGCCGCCAAAGAGGAGCCAAATGATATTGCCGAGTGTATTCATAATAGCTTGTTTTGATCTGCTAATTTGAATAAAATTGCTTGTTGTACAAACTTTGGCAAAAATCTTTTAACTGCAACTTCTGCCTGCTTCTCGCTTTAACAAATTCACAGAAAACCCTAAAGCCCTCCGGCGGTCTTATATCCATTCATTCCGCATAGCCGGATCATTAAAACATAAAATATGAAAAAACTTATACCTTTTTTTAGTGTGGCAGTAATAATGGCAGCTTGTAACAGTGCACCTAAAGCAAATGCAGATGCAATAGTGGCAAGTGCTTCTCAACAAGCACTCACTGCTGTTACAGATACTGTTGGCTTGGCCAGCTACCAGGCCTGGAAAGCACAAAACGAACTGGCCGATGCAACCAATTATAACCAGGCTCCGGAGCCGCAAAAACCTTTTGAAAAAATAGTAAAGGTGAAAAAAACATCAAAGTCTCAGGCTTCGCTACCAACGCCTGAGCCAGCTGCTTTGCCATCAACACCTGCCGCAAGTTCTGAAAAGACAACTGTACCATCGTCTGATAACAGCACGGCCACCGGTGGAAATGAAACAGCAAGTGTTCCGGCAGGCCAAACCACAACCGAAGAAAAAAAAGGTTGGAGCAATAAAGCCAAAGGCGCTGTAATTGGTGGTGTTGTAGGCGCAGGCGCAGGTGCCGTTATTAATAAAAAGAATCCTGTATTGGGTGCTGTAATTGGTGGTGTTATTGGTGCAGGTGGTGGTTATGTAATTGGTGGTAAAATGGATAAAAAAGACGTGAAGTTACCCGTTTCAGGTATTGGTTTATAACCATAGAAATTGACGAAAAACTATTCTTTTATAATTAAAATAAAGCCGTTTTGTAACGGCTTTATTTTTTAAAACCATTCCCAGACGCAATTAAAAGCAGAGCATTTTTCTGCGCAGCCGTATTACCTAAGTTTTCTTTTGCCCATTTTTGTTTTATTTTTCAACCCTGTTAGTTTTGATAAAAAGTTTTGTTGCGCTGAGCCAATATCCAAAATTGAACAAATGAAACAAACCACCCGCTTCTCTATTCTTTCTCTTGTTATCATCTGCTTTTCTATTCGCACTTTCGCACAAGAGGTAAAACCCGACACCGTGAAAGTGGGCATTTATATTACCAGCATACACGACATTGATTTTAAGCAAAAAGAATATGCTGTCAACTTTTGGCTATGGCTGAAGTATAAAAACAAAGGCTTCGATTTTTTGCAAAATCTTGAAGTGCCGCAAGCGAAAACCGTTTCCCGCTCTTTTGCAACAGTTGACAGTTCGGATGGACGCATTTACATGCAAATGAAGTTGCAATGTATCATGAAAGATTCCTGGAGGATATCGAACTTTCCTTTCGATAAACAAACACTTCGGTTATCTATAGAAAACTCTCAGTTCGATTCAAGGGCACTGGTTTTTGTTGCCGATACCGTGGGTAATCATTATGATCCGCGGTTCACGCTGCGGGATTGGATCATTGACAGTTGCAGTGTTTCCACAGGAATAAAAGTTTATGAAACAGCTTTTGGTGACGAAGAAGCGACCCGTCCGCATACAGAATACAGTTCTTTCAGAGCAAGACTTAACATCAGGCGTGATGCTTCTGGATTGTTCTGGAAAATGTTTCTTGGCATGTACATCGCTTTTTTAATAGCCTACGTCTGTTTTTATATTCATGCCGATGGCATGGACTCTCGTTTTGGTTTGAGCGTAGGTTCTTTATTTGCCGTGATTGGTAATAAATACATCATTGATTCTTCGCTGCCAGAATCTACCTCCTTTACATTGGTTGACACACTACATGGCGTAACGCTTTTCTTTATTTTTACTATTATCACGGCTACCGCTTATTCACTATTGTTGGTAAAGAAAAATAAGATCAAACAGGCTTTTCGTTTTGACATGATCGCTGCACAGGTAGTATTGGTATTATACGTGGTTTTGAACCTTTACTTTATTTCTAAAGCCAGCGGCTGATAACAACAAAAGCTTGCGAATTACAAGAGCCAACATTTGTATGGATAAAAGAGAAACATTTGACGATCTGCAAAAATTAAAGGCAATTTTAAAAACCCTTTGGCAACAGCAATCAAAAGCGTCTTTTTTAATAGACGATAATGGCTTGATAAGGGTAGATGGCGTAGTTAGTTTTATTGATGAACAGGCTGATTTGAACCTTGCAATTGTTACCATAGACGGTGATAACAATATTTTACTCAAACAAATAATTGCTGTGAACGGGCAGTTTCGTTCTGATTATACAGAATGTTGAAAGTGCTTAAAACAATTATCAACACTCATGTTGTTCTTACACAAAGATTATTCTGCCAACTACAATTCTATTTTCAACACTTTCTTCGCCAGTTCTATCATCTGCGGATCACCGGTATATTTTGCAGGTTCGTCTGATAGCTTTACAACCGGTGTCCAAACTTCTCCCTCTGGCAAAGCTTCGGTCATTTTCATTACTATATTCATCGGTGCAAGACCGACATCGTTTGTAAAATTGGTGCCAATGCCAAAAGATATTCCAATCTGTCCCTGGCAAAAATCAGCAATGGCTTTTACTTTTTCATAATTCAGAGAATCAGAAAAAATAATGGTTTTCGAAAGCGGATTAATACCGAGCTTTTTATAATGATCAATAGTTTTTTGCGCAAAGCCAACAGGGCTGCCACTGTCGTGGCGTACACCATCAAAAAGCTTTGCAAACTTTTTATCAAACACCTCGTAAAACTCATTAGTAGTAAATGTGTCGGAAAGCGCAATGCCAAGATCGCCGCGGTAAATATCCGTCCAGTGCTCCAGGGCCAACGTATTGGCCATTTTAAAACCATACTTGGCTGCATGAAACATGAACCATTCATGCGCATGTGTTCCAATAGGTTTGGTATCATGCACCCTTGCCAGGTGAACATTGCTGGTGCCTACAAAAGTTTTACCCCATTGCTTCAAGGACCTTACCACTTCATTTTGTACTTCAAACGAATGACGGCGGCGTGTGCCAAATTCGGCTATGGTAACGCCTAAACGGGCATAAGCTTCTATCTTGTTTTTTGTTTTTTCAACGACTTCTTCATTGCCTCGCCGCTGCAGGTTTTGGAGCTTATAAAAGTTTTCAGAAATAAGACAGAGAATAGGTACCTCCCATAATATAGTGCGATACCAATAGCCTTCAACAAACACTTCTACTTCGTCGTCTTTTTGTTCAATGCTAACTTCTGTCGGGTCATAATGATAACCTTGTAAAAAATCAAGGTACACCGGGTCAAGGTAGGGACAAGTTTGCGACAGCCATTCTTTTTCTTCTTTGGTAAGTGCAAATCCGGCCATGGAAGCAACAGAAGCCTTCAAAGCATCGGCAAAACCAGCGGGAAAAGAATGATGACCGCGATTAATAAATTTATAGCGAGCCTTTGCTTTTGGAAAAAGTTTTACCACGCACTGTTGCATGGTGAATTTGTAAAAATCATTATCCAGAAGGGAAGCTAAAGTGACAATGGCCATTGTTTATGCTTGTTGCAAATGTAAGGCCAACGCAAGGAGAAGTAATTTCACAATTGATAGTTGCAATTTGTAATGGCGGCTACATTCTTCAACCTCAAATCAACCAAACAATTCAAAACATAGAAGCAACTGCCACTACAAATGCTAAACTAAATGGCGCAAGCTATAGTAAGCATGGTAATGGTAAAAATTGCAGTAACAGCACAAACGATTAATGCAATGCCGTCGAAAATAAAATGTACAACAGGATTGTTTTGATAAAGATGAATAAGCTGTTTCATAGGTTGAGGTTTAAGATAAAATGCTTCAGCAAATTCGCAACCAGAAAACCAAAAAACAAGCTTTATGGGAAATAAACATTGCAATTAGCGATAACTACATGGTTAAACTTCGTTCTTAATAAAGTAAATAATACAGGCTTTAATTAATTGTTGACTTTTCTTCATTCGTGACACCATTGCATAAAATAAAACGCCTCTGAACAGAGGCGCTTAACATTGTCAATTATCAAATATTAAAAACTAAATCCAATACCCACCTTAACTGAACGGTTGTACGCATTCATGTTTTTATTAGCATCTGCTTTCGACAAACCATGATCGTAAGAAGCCATAAGGTTTACGCCATTGGCAAACTGGTAGCCAACGCCGCCTGTAAGACCCGCATCCCAACGATTGAATTGAGCTGTAGCATCCGTTGTGCTGTTCAATATATTAAAGCCTAACACACCGCCTGTTGTACGCAAATCTGCTTTACTAAGATAAGAAACCTGTGGACCACCAAAGACCTGGAAGCCGCCAAGGTTAGCTTTTAAAACTACTGGAATGTCAATGTATTGTGAGTTAAGTTGGGCTTTGGCGTTGGCGCTTAAAAATTCTGCGCCTTTTATATTCAATTCACCTTGCAATTCATACCCTTTTTGTGTATAATACACAGCCGGCTCAACCGATATGGTGTTGCTTATAGGAATAGTTGCGTAGCCTCCTGCAAAAAACCCTGTGTGACTGCCTGTGGTAATGGCGCCATTTGTAAAATCAAGGAGGTTGTTTAAACTATTTACAGCAGCGCCTTGCATAGTGGCTGAAGAAATTCCGCCGCGAACACCAAAAACAGGTTTTGTTTGCGCCATGGCTAACATTGAAACAAATACAGAAGCCATGAGTAAAATTCTTTTTTTCATAGTAAAAGTTGAACGTTGGTTTTTTCTGCCGTTCTGCAGTATGAGAATTAAAAATGGCCCCATTGATTAATTCAACTTCCGTAAGCTTATGTTAAACCCAAATGTTTCTTTTTGATAATTTTTGCAATTGTAATTGTTGTGTTGAAGACCAAGGTTAGACGCCTTAAACAGGCACATTACTTTTCCATTCGTAGGCAATAAATCCTTACTTTTAAACCTTCGATTGCAAACAGTATTTAACTTCCCTTCACTTTAACTTTTATTAACCATGCAGCAGCCCGTTACATGCTTCCTCATTGACAATGATGAAGAAGACCAGGAAATTTTTAGCATGGCTTTGAAAGACGCAAATCCCGCTATCCATTGCAGTTTTGCAAATGACGGCCCCGATGCGCTTCAACAATTAAGTACACATACTCCTTCACTCATTCCTTCTCTTATTTTTATTGACATGAATATGCCTTTCATGGATGGCATACAATGCCTGCAGGAAATAAAAAAATTGCAACATCTTAAAAATATTCCTGTTTACATATATTCTACATCTGCCGACCCGGCGGCTGTGGCCAGCGTTAAAAAAGCAGGTGCCAACGATTTTATTGTAAAACCAGCCAGCCTTAAAAAGCTGACAGAAATTTTATCTCAAATCCTTCACCATCATAAATTAATTTCATTATGAAGTGTAATGAAATAACAAATAGAAAGCGAGAAAAAAAGATTTCTTTGTTTTCAAAACCATGTTACCGCTTTTTATTATGGCTTGCTTTTATGTGCATGGGGCAGGGCTTTGTTATAGCCCAGGAAAAATTATCTCCAGACAAACTAAAAAGGTTATCAGTAGAAGAGTTGATGAATATTGAAGTGACACTGGCTTCTCGTGTACCACAAAAACTTACGGAATCAGCATCAGCTATTCAGGTGCTTACAGGTGAGGACATCAGGCGTTCCGGCGCTACCAATATTCCTGAAGCTTTACGACTGGTGTCCAATGTAGAAGTAGCACAATTAACAGCCAGTGCCTGGATCATCAGTGCCCGCGGTTTTAATACCATTTTTGCTAATAAGCTTTTGGTGATGATTGATGGCCGCACTGTTTACACGCCCTTATTTGGTGGTGTGATTTGGGATCAGCAAAATGTTTTGCTTGAAGACGTTGACCGTATTGAAGTGGTAAGCGGCCCTGGTGGAACATTGTGGGGCGCCAATGCTGTAAATGGCGTTATTAATATTATCACTAAAAACGCAAAAGATTCAAAAGGCCTTTTTGCCATGGCTTCAGCAGGCGATTTTATAAAAGACAGGGCTGCGCTGAGGTATGGCGGACAAATAGGAGGAAAGATCTTTTACAAGATTTATGGCCAGCATTTTGACAGGGATGGTACCACATTAATTAACGGCACAGATAATAACGATGCATGGAAGCTGACACAGGGAGGATTTAGAATGGATTGGGAACCCAACGCTTCCGACGCAATTACCTTGCAGGGAGATATTTACGATGGCACCCGCAAAACAGCAGTTGCCAACTCGCCACTGAACGGCCAAAATATTTTAAGCCGCTGGACACATACGGTTTCTGAAAAATCCGATTTTGTAGTTCAATTATACTACGACAGGTATTTTCGCGACGACCAGCCAGGAACAGGTTCGGACAAGCTAAAAACTTACGACCTGGATTTTCAACACCGCTTTCCACTTCCACATCAAAACTTTTTATGGGGCGCCGGTTATAGGCTTGTAAAAGATGAAGCCTTATTTAGAACCACCAATGTGGGTATTTTGCCTCCTCGTAAAACGCTTAACCTTTTTAATGGCTTTGTACAGGATGAAATAAGTTTGAAGGAACATTTAAAACTTACCATCGGCACCAAGCTTACACACTATTCTTATACAGGTTTCGAATGGCAACCCAGTGCCCGCCTGGCTTTAAATCCTAATCAAAAAAGCACATTGTGGGCTGCGGTGTCAAAGGCTGTTCGGTCACCCAGCCGATTTGATGTAGATTATTTTCTTCCTACTTATACGGTTCCTCCTACAAGCCCCAGTGTGGCTGGCGGACCAAATTTTGTTTCTGAAAAACTGACCGCTTATGAATTAGGCTATCGCTTTCAACCTAACCAGCGTTCTTCTTTTTCTGCTGCAACCTTTTACAATGTTTACCACGACTTGTACAGCGTGGAAGCTTTACCCGGTACATTAACTTATCAAATTCAAAATGGATCGGAAGGAAAATCGTGGGGAGCAGAGTTTTCAGGAAATTATGAGTTAACCACTAAATGGAGGCTTAGAGGCGGCTACACTTATTTTGATAAAAACCTCAAGGCAAAAAAAGGCCACAGCTTTAATCCGGATTATTTAAGCAACGATGCTAAACACAGCGCCGTATTGCAGTCTATTCTTGATCTTCCGCTGCATTTACAACTAGATATTGCGGCACGATATCTTAGTGGTTTGCCTAAAACACTCGCTACTGTTGCCGTACCATCTTATTTTACTTCCGACACAAGACTTGCTTATACATTTAAATGGATAGAAATTGCAGTGGTGGGGCAGAACCTGCTTGAAGATAATCATACAGAGTTCGGATCATCAAACATACCACGTAGTTTTTATGCAAAAATCAGTGCCCGGTTTTGAGAAATTTTGCTTTACATAAAATTTTTGCTTTTTTCCTGAAACGTTCAATAGCCATTGGCTTGCTCTCATTGTGTTTCATCGCCACTGTTGATTTGCATGCGCAAACGCCAACAAAGGAATACCAGGTAAAAGCTGTTTTTCTTTTTAACTTCAGCCAGTTTGTAAACTGGCCACCTGCAGCATTTAGCAGCAGCAATGCCCCTTTTATTATTGGTATTGTTGGCCACGATCCTTTTGGATCTTATATCAACGAAACTGTTGCTGGTGAAAAAATGATGGGCCACCCTATAAAGGTTTTACGTTGCGAGAATAAAGAAGATATAAAAGAATGCCACATATTATTCATTGCCCACGACCAATCAATAGAAGATATCGTTTCCAGTCTTGACAATCGCAGCATTTTAACGGTAAGTGATGAGGCAGATTTTACCAGGCATGGCGGCATGATCCGTTTTTTTACAGAAAATAATAAAATAAGGTTAGAGATCAATATTTCCGCAGTCAAAGCCGCAAAGCTGAACATCAGTTCAAAGCTGCTGCGTGTAGCGCAGATCGTAGAGTAGTTATGAAGCATCAAAAAGACATATCAATTCAACGGAAGCTAATGCGGGTTATACTGCTAACCAGCGGAGCCGTGTTGTTTATGACATGTGCTGCTTTTTTTGCTTACGAGTTTATCACATATCGTGACATAACAAAAAGAGAACTGTCTACCATGGGACAGATTATTGCTGCCAACAGCACTGGTTCATTGGCTTTCGACAATAAAGGTGATGCCACTGAAACTTTATCGGCGCTTAAAGCCGAGAAGCACATTGTTGTTGCCGGCTTATACGATACAAGCGGGCACCTTTTTGCTACTTATCCTGCTAAAGCGGAGATAGTAGAGCTGCCCTCTACTTTTAAAAAGGATGGCTACTATTTTGTTAATGGACAACTGGAAGGTTTCGAGCCAGTGATGCAAAACGGGAACCGGCTTGGAACATTGTATTTAAAAAATGACCTGGAAGCCGTATACAGCCGGTTTAGACTCTATGGCTTTATTACTTTTCTATTTATCATCATCTCCTTTTTGTTCGCTTATTTCCTTTCAAAACGCCTGCAAAAATCTATTACTTCACCAATTCTGGAATTAGCCGGTACCGCCAGAACAGTGTCGGATAAAAGAGATTATTCTGTACGGGCTTCTAAATTAAGCAATGATGAACTGGGTGTGCTTACGGATGTTTTCAATCACATGCTTACACAAATAGAAGTTCAAAATCTGCAAATTACTTCTCTTAACCAAAACCTCGAACAAAAAGTAAAAGACCGCACAAAAGAGTTAGAAGGCGCTAACAGCGCATTAAAACAACAAAACGAATTTATTGAAACCATTATTGATTCATCAGTTGATTTGATAGCTGTTTTTGATACCGAGTACCGTTACGTGGTGGTAAATAAAGTGGCTTATGACATTTATAAAATCGCTCCCAAAGACCTGATAGGCAAACCCATTTTTGACATTTTTCCAAAGCTCAAAAATTCGGATATGATGAACGATCTAACGAAGGCTTTGGAAGGCGAAATGGTACATAATGCAAACTACAAATCGTTGTCCGGCCGCTATTTGGAAAACTTTTTTATACCGCTAAAAGATAAGAATGACAACGTGGATCGTGTATTGGTAATTGGCCACGATATTTCAGCCATTTTACAGGCTAATGAAAAATTGAAAAGCTTGAATACCGAACTGGAAAAATCGAACCGCGACCTCGAACAATTTGCCTACGTGGCATCACACGATCTGCAAGAACCGCTTCGTAAGATTCAAACCTTTTCAGAACTGAGCGAAAAAAACATGCACAGTCCCGAAATACAAAAACGCTATCTGCAAAAAATTAACTCTTCGGCGTTGCGCATGACACAACTGATCAAAGCTGTATTGAATTACAGCCGGCTTTTAAAAGGCGGTGAAGAGTTTTCAACCATTGATTTGAATGCAGTTGTTGAAAATATAAAAACTGACCTGGAGCTGCTTATTGAAGAAAAAAAAGCCATTATCACAGCTACAAAGCTTCCTGTCATTAAAGGCATTCCCTTACAGATCAATCAGCTTTTTTTGAACCTTATCAATAACTCGTTGAAGTTCTCCGACAAGACACCGGTGATCAATATTTCTGCAAGAATTATTTCTAAAAATCAATTGAGAAAAAATCTGCTTGCAATAAACGAAACAGATTATACTGAGTTAACTTTTAATGACAATGGCATTGGCTTCGAGCAACAATATGCCGATAAGATCTTTTCTATTTTTCAACGGCTGCATGCCCGGCAGGATTATGCAGGCACGGGCATTGGCCTTGCGCTTTGTAAAAAAATTGTAGAAAACCACGGAGGCTTTATTACGGTAGAAAGCGAGCCGGAAAAAGGAACCAGTTTTTTTGTTTATCTGCCTTTGTTAATCAATAATGATGGGGCTGCAATACAAACTCAAAATGACGTCTCGAGTAACGTTAACCAATAAAGTAAGCACACCGGTAAAACTGCTCTTAAAAAAATCCTTTTTTTATCGCCTGCTCTTTTTGTAAATTACTGGTAAATACTTGCTATGAACACTGTCAATCAAATTCTTTCCCGCAAAGGCTCACATGCCATTTCTATTGATGCCGGCACTACGGTGTTGGATGCGTTAAAAATAATGGCGGAAAAAAACATTGGCTCGGTAGTAGTAACCGGCACTGATGGAACTTACAACGGCATTGTAACCGAAAGAGATTACTCAAGAAAAGTAATATTGAAAGGCAAAAGTTCTACCGATACAAAAGTGGAAGAAATTATGAGCACCGATCTGCCACGGGTGTCCATGCAGGATAGCGTAGAACACTGCATGGAATTAATGACAGAGAAAAATATTCGCTATTTGCCCGTATTTGCCGGCAACGAGCTTAAAGGCATTATTTCTATGAGCGACGTAGTAAAAGATACCATCCTGCGACAACAGGAAACTATCGATCATCTCCAGCAATACATCAGCCTTTGAATGAGAACCATGCAAGCTGCGAAAGAATACTAATGTTCTCTGTCGGGCTTATCTTGCTACCATCAATTACAACCATTTATTAGCATAATGGTTATCATACATCAACCGTGGTACTAAATTTGAACTTGTTGTTTTAACAAACAGAAAAGTACCTGTTATGAATAAACGAACAATTACAATTGCGCTGTGGGTTGCAGCATTAGTAGCCCTTGTGTACGCTATTTACCGATCCACAAACGAAAGAATAACCGTAATGGAAAACGGCCGGGAAGTGGTGTATGGCGAACCACAACATGGATTGATACTTGGCCTGTGCATTTTTGCAAGCCTTTGCGTTCTTAGCTCGGTACTTTTATTGTTGAATAAGCCTGAAGTGAAAGAACAAGAAAAAACCACTATAACCAAAAGAACAGTTTAATTTGCTGAACGCTTACACAGCTTAGTTCTTACATTCAGCTTTCAGATAAAAAAACATGTACAGAAAAAAGCCTGACGTCGATGTTATTATGGATGTTTTGGATGGCGCCCTTGCTACTAATCCAAATTCTCCATTTCTTCAAAGCCTGCGCCAGCAATACCTGGAAAGAGGCGGATTAAGCAAAAAGCAACTCCAAGGTTTACATGCCAAAGCTTCTAAATCAAAGTCTATTGCAGCAAACAAACTAGCTACGCTGGAAGCCGAAATTTTAAAAAGACCTAATCGCTACAAATCTGAAAAGCCGGCCACCGCACCGTTGTATTCAAAAGATGAAAGAACCGGAAATTTAATAGCAGAAATTTTAGCAAAATATCCGGGCCACAAAAGAGTTTTATTTTTCAAAACGAAGTACGAAAACAATGAAGTGCTTTCCTCGACAGAAATAGCAGAGCTAGAAAAATTTCATAAGCTTCTTATTGCTTCAATACATAAAAAGAAGTAGTGCTTATAAATTTTGGAAGGTGTTCTAATGAGAACCGCTGTAGAGCTTTTCATAATTGCATTACACTACCCCTTATTTCAGCAGTTGCAAAAAATACTTATTGCATTAAAACCGGCTTTCATAAAAACAATGTAACTTGATAGAGCTTTTTATTTTAATCTTCGCTGCACCTACCTAGACTACTTTTTCTGCTCCCTGGAACATTCTATTTGTTCACCACAAAAATTTTTTTATGAAAAGAATGATCATTTGCTTAGTAAGCATGCTTCTGCTATTAAGCGCAGCCCCTCACGCACAAAAGAAAATGCCCGCAAAAAAAATGAATGACAAAAACATGAATTTGAAGCAAATGACCTGGAGCACCAAGTCAAATGCGGCAAAAGAGTTGGCATTTGAAGGCGTAAAGCACCAAATGAATGCGGAATTTGAACAAGCCTACGACAAATTTATGAATGCTATAAAACTGGATCCAAATTTTACCGAACCACTTGCCTTTTTGGCCACACTGACCAACGGTGAAACAAGAAAAATGTATGCTAAGAGGGCAATAGAAAGTGCTACCAACAAAACCGAAGGCGAAAAATTATTTGCCAGTTTAGTTGATGAAAATAAAACACAGGAGGAAAGGCGCAACATTTGGGCAAAGTTGCACGAAATGTTTCCCGATGGTGGAATGATCGGCTACTATTACGTGGTAACCCGTGCCACACCAGATGAAAGCTTTGCAGCAGCACAGGACTACGTTCAAAAATTTCCGGATGTAGCTGCCATGAACAACATAATTGCTTATTACTACATGAACGACAAAAAGGATTTCGACATGGCTAAAAAGTATTTTGAAAAATACATAGAAATGTATCCCGAGGGTTCTAATCCTTACGATTCGATGGGTGAGTTTTATGCCGTAACAGGCGATACGGCCAATTCAGAAAAATATTATGCCTTGTCACTGGAAAAATATCCTTACACCAATAGCTCTGTAGCAGCTTTAAAAAAAATTGCAGATGATAAAAAGAAGAACACTGCAAAAAAAGAATGAACAACTCTTTGTTGATTGGCCCTCATCATTAAAATAATGATGAGGGCTTTTATTATAATGATTGTGAATCAGAAACTGACGGGTTGCTCTCGGACAACCATTTCTATTTTCTATTTTTACTTCACAACTAAAGTCATGGAAAAAATTTCCTGGGGCATTATTGGCTGCGGCGATGTAACAGAGATAAAAAGCGGTCCTGCATTTAATAAAGTTCCCAACTCGACACTTGTAGCAGTAATGAGGCGCAATGCAGAAAAAGCAAAAGATTATGCACAGCGCCATGGCGTAAGTAAGTGGTATAGCGATGCGAATGAACTGATCAATGATAAAAATGTAACTGCTATTTACATTGCTACGCCACCGGCTTTTCATGAAGAGTATGCATTGATGGCAATAGCTGCGGGCAAACCAGTTTACATAGAGAAGCCAATGGCTTTACATGCAGTATCGGCCCAACGCATAGCTAATGCAGCCATAGAAAGCAAAACAAAAGTTTGCATTGCACATTACCGCCGTCAACAGCCATTATTTAAAAAAATCAAATCATTGCTTGAGCAGGAAATAATTGGCAAAGTGCAAACGGTGCAATTGGAATTCGTCATTCCACATAATGCTTCTATGATAGCTAAAACGGAAGAGCCGTGGCGCCTCGATCCTGCTATTTCGGGTGGCGGACTTTTTCATGACCTGGCGCCCCACCAGCTTGACCTCATGTATTATTTTTTTGGAAAGCCTGATAAAGCAACCGGTATTGCTGTTAATACAGCAGCTTTGTACAGCGCAGCCGATACTGTAAGCGGGCAGGTAGTTTTTGAAAATAACGTTTTGTTCAATGGCTTTTGGTGCTTCGCTTTGTCTTCTATGCAAAGGAAAGACCAATGCATTATTACAGGGTCTGGAGGTGCAATACGCTTCAGCATTTTTGACCAGGCACCATTGACAGTGATAACCGCTAAAGAGGAGCAAAGCTTTTATTTCGATATGCTTCCCCATGTACAGCAACCTATGATTGAAAAAGTTGTTCAATATTTTCTTGGTCAAACGCCAAATCCTTGCAGTGCAGACGATGGCGTAACGGTGATGAAGCTAATAGATGCGCTTAGCACAAATAAAAGCGATTGCCTTGACCTTATTTCACCTATTCAATAACTCTCTTCGTCCGTCGAAATTTGCTATTGGACAAAATGAAATGCTAAAAACCGCTTGTTTTTGTGGTAAGCCGTAGATTTATAGTAAACAAAATCCTATTCATACAGTCTTATAAAAAAACCATTATGGATACCTGCATTACAATTTGGGAAATGAACTTAGAAACTGGATCTATCATCATCACACAGGAGGAAATTGCCACCGGCCCATCTGAGCCTTATACGCTTGACAAGGATGGCATTAACTGGAACTAAGCTTCAATTCGTAATTCTACGAGGTTTTCTTTCCGTAATATTCCGAGAGAACAGAACCGTTTTCAGTAAAATCCATAAGCCTAAAATCGGCTAAAATTGCTCTTGTTTCAGGTCTTATGTAATTATAGTTTTGTGTCAGAAGTTGATTGATACAATATCAATCCGTTCAATGTCCTAAAAACCGTCCAGTAAGTTTTTGTAAAATCCATATCCAAGGAAACCAATCCAATATCAGTCAACTTCTTTTTATCCTTACCCCTGAATAACCCGATCCAACTGCCTTCTGAGAATCACCGTAATTCCTTTGAAAACCTCATTGATCCTATCCGTTGAAAGCCGTTGCTAATCCAATTGATTAACCAATTTGTTTGATTATGTGTGCATTGTTTGGAAGGCTTCCCAAACGGATCCTCATTATTGATGATGACATTGACCTGCTCATGTTGCTGGAGCGCCGCCTGGATAAAGAAGGCTATGCGGTAGAAACTGCAGCCAGCCTGGGCGAAGCAGAAGAAGTGTTGCCGCAATTTCTACCTCATCTGGTTTTACTTGATATTAATGTAAATGGTGAAGATGGCAGAAAGCTTTGCTGGAAGTTGAAAAATGCAAAAGAAGAATCTCCTGTAAAAGTTATTATTATTTCGGGTTACGATTATAGCACAGGACGTGCCATGCTATTTGGCGCCGACGATCTTTTGCCCAAGCCTTTACATACCGGTTATCTGCTGCATAAAATTGAGGCGGCTTTAGAGCCGGAAATGAATTCAAATTCAGGTTCATTATCCGATATGACAGGCGAGGCTGATTAAAGGCCAACTATCTCTTTAGTAAAAACCATTTCATGCAATGTGCTGTGGCTATTTATTGATGCTTATTTTGCCAGCATAGAATATTCCATGTCAACAAAACATCTGCGCTATTTTTGAGCCTTAAACAGATTGTTATGAAGTTGATTTCTTATCTCAAAGAAGATCATGATCAGTTAGCCATTCTGGTAGATGGCTTGTTGTATGATATGGATTTGATTCACCCGGATTTACCTAATTCAATGGGCATGTTCTTAAACTATTGGGAAGATGTATTTCCAGTGGCGCAAGGTGGCGTGTTAATGATACAAGAAGAAAAAATTGCAAAAAGAAAAGGCATACCCTATGACAGTGTGCAGGTGTTGGCGCCGGTTCCCTTTCCTACTTCATGCCGCGACGGTTATGCTTTTCGCCAACATGTGGCTGCGGCCAGAAGAAACCGCAAAGTAGAGATGATACCGGAGTTTGATCAATATCCCATTTTTTATTTTACCAATCACCATAGCATTAAAGGGCCTGGAGAAGTAGCCTGTATGCCTGACCATTTGGAAAAATTGGATTTTGAACTGGAGGCCGCCATTGTTATTTGCAAACATGGAAGAAATATTAGAGCACATGAAGCCTCTGAGTATATTGGTGGTTTAATGATCATGAACGACCTGAGTGCAAGGCGCCTGCAAATGGAAGAGATGATGTTAAACCTTGGACCGGCTAAAGGAAAAGATTTTGCCACCACCATTGGTCCGTGGCTGGTAACATTGGACGAATTGCAGCAATTTGAAACAAGTGCTAAAGACGGGCATACAGGTAAAAACTGGAATTTAAAAATGAGCTGTAAAGTAAATGGCATGCAGGTAAGTGAAGGCAATTTGGGAGACATGGATTGGACCTTTGCAGAGATCATTGAAAGAGCCTCTTATGGTGTTGATCTTTATCCAGGTGATATAATTGGAAGCGGTACCGTGGGCACCGGTTGCTTTTTGGAATTAAATGGAACGGGAAAATTAAATGATGCTAATTATCAGGAACAATGGCTGAAAGATGGCGATATAGTGGAAATGGAAATAGAAGCAATGGGAACCTTAAGTAACACAATTGTTGCTGAAGAAACGGATTGGAGCATACTGATGCAAAAAAAGCAGAAACAAGATGTTTCATAATGAAACTGATCAGCAGAAAATAAGAGAGTCCCGCTTGAGGACTCTCTTATTATAACGAAGTTGTAGAAATCTTCATTAGCCTCTCTACATGCAATCATAGTTCACACTTTCACCTTATTCATCTTCCTTACCGGCGCACTGCCTTTGTTTTTTACTTTGCCAAGGAAAGAATCTCTCACTTTCAGGTTTTTTTCGGCATTTACTTCAGCACTGCCAATACCTGTGTTTTCAATATTCATGGTCTGCACTACAAAATTTCCCGCTTCTAACGAGCCGACACCTGAGTTTTTGACAACCGCATCCTGTGCTTTACCGCTTAACTTCACATTACCAACACTTTTATTTTTCAGGTCAATTTTATTGGCTGTCAATTTCAAATCTACATTGCCAACGCTTTTGTTTTCCATATTTAAATCATCAAAAGATAATTGCTCTTCCGAAGCCACATTTCCTACGGTACTCAATTCCATCTCTTTTAATTTTTTGAAAGTAACATAAACCTTCATTTTATTTTTCGACTTCAGGTTTTTGTGTTCCAGCTTTTTCATGTCAATGATCAGCTTACTGCCTTCGTTTCGTACTTGAAATAAGTCCTGCAGGTTTTCGTCAGCTTCTATTTTTACAGTTTCTTTATCGGCCTGCGATAATTTCAATTCATAAATACCACTTGCTTCTAATGCGTCGAAAGAAGCAACAGGAACTTCTTTTGTAATTAGCTTTCCATTGCCTTCAATAGTTTCATTTTTTTCTTGTGCCCTGCACGGTAGGTTGAGCGCAAAGCCAGCTAAGATTATTAAAAAAAATTTTCTCATACTAATTGATTTAAGTTTTTTATTGTTTGTTGACGAAGGTTTTCGTATAACGAATGTAGTCCTAAAGATGTTACTAATGTGTTCTCGACTTTTATCAACGGTTAAATGCAATTTTGAAAGGCACTCCTTCAAAAAAATCATAATCATAATTTTCAGTCGTCCTATTGCCACAACCACGGTGTTTATTACATTTGCTTTGATGGAATACAATACAACCAGAAATTATTTGACGATGAAAGAGTATGGCCGCCATATACAAAAAATGGTGGAACACCTGATGACAATTGAAGACAAGGAACGCCGCCAGCGACAGGCACAAGTGGTGATTGAGCTGATGGGTTTTTTAAACCCACATTTGAAAAATGTGGAAGACTTTCGTCACAAACTTTGGGATCACCTCTTTTATATAAGTGATTTTAAATTAGATGTGGATAGTCCTTATCCTATTCCTCAAAAGGAAACGTATAAGGTAAAGCCTGAACCAATTCCATATCCCAAACGCTATCCTAAATATTCGCACTTGGGCAAAAACCTGGAGTTGGTAATCACTAAAGCTTTAAAAGAAGAAAACCCTGAAAAACGCCAGGGCTTTGCCAATGCCATTGCTTATTATATGAAGCTGGCGTATAACAACTGGCATAAAGATGTAGTGCATGATGATGCTATTCAAAGTGAGCTCACCAACATTACTGAAGGCCAGCTGGAATTTACCAATACACCTTATGTAAAGGCTTACCGGCCTTCGCAAGACCGTGATAGGGATCGTGGCGGCTACGGCAGGCAACAGCGAGGAAAATTTCAAAACAACCGCGGTGGCGGTGGTGGCGGCAGCCGTAATGATAAACGTGGTGGCGGACAAAAATTTGGTAAGAAAAGGTTTTAGCACTTCACAAACCTTTTGCCTTATAGCTAAATGGAATTACGCCTATGCTTTTAGCATGTTCGTTTACTAACGATCCATCGTGTTTCTTGTATTTACGTCTGCAATGATGAGTACAGCTACACACAAATAAAAAACACTTCCGGTTTTATCTGTTTCTATTAAATCGCTCAAAAAGTTTACAGTGCAGATCATAACTAAAATGGCAGAAACAGCAGCAATGGTTGTCTTCCAAAATCGTTCTTGCGTTCGATGATAAATCTTTTGAGCATACCAAAATAATGAACCTGACAGTAACAAAAATAATAGCAGCCCAATAAAGCCTTGTTCAATAAAAAGGAGTAAAAAATAATTGTGAACAGTAGAATGTTCTTCGTTTTTACTTACCCAGGTTTTAAAGGCTGGAACGGTATAGCTTTTATAATTATCATAAAATGTATTAGGTCCAAAACCCGTTTTCCAGCTGTCTTTTATCATTCGTACACCGGCAATCCATCGATAGTATCTTTCGGCCGTTGAAAGATCTTTCATTTGATACGTGGCAACGAGGTGTTCTTCGAAATTAGTATGGAAAATAGTGCTTTTATAGTCGGGTGAAAAGTTGAGGTAACGGCCATTGTCTTTCAACCAAAAAACTGTTGCTGTACAAGCAAGCAAGAAAAGTACAAAGCTGAATAACAAAGCTCTTTTCTGCAAAAGCCAATAGCTTATGACTCCTGTAAACAAGGCCAACCACGCACCCCTTGCATAAGAAAAATATAGTGCAGCAATGGTAATAAGTAAAATGCTGACCAGAAAAAACCTTGCATTTTTGGACAAAGAACTTTTAATGAAAGCAATTAGTAGCGGCACCATACAAACTAAAAGCGCAGAATAATTTACGTGATTGCGAAAAAATGGATGCAGCGCTTCATTTACATTTTCGAAAGTCAGGTTGTGTTGTCCATGCCTTATAAGCACAATACACATGCAGGAAAGCATGGAAACAGAGAGTATAGTGGCCAAACGTTTTATTTCTCTTTGGTTTTTCAATAAATAAATCGGCATAACTACGAAAGCAAGCAGATACCATGTTTTAGCCAATAAATATTTTAAAGAGATAAAAATATTTGTTGATGATATTATTGCTACAACCGTCCATGCTAACTGCAGCAGAATCAGGAATAGTAAAGGATGCAAACTCTTTTGCCGCCAGGTTTTTCTTTTTTGTATTAATAAAATTATCGCTGCCAATGCCGTCAACAGCATAAGAGGTTCGTCCGGAAAATCTGTTGCAAGCGTTGCGCTAAAATTATATTCAACAGACCACGGAACAGAAGCTATTAAAATATAAAAAAGATATTTTGGGTATTGCAATAGAAACACAATAAATACTATTGCAACCGGGATAAAAATATAGTTTAGTTGCTGCCAGTAAGCAGCCCATGCTGTAAAAAACAATAACAATATTGAAATAAAGCCAATAAACATTTTATTGCCGTTGGCTGTCATTACACTTCTCTTTTTCTTGTTTCTAAAAACAACGACATAAGAAAGGTGCACAGTAACGCCGCTGCCAACGTAAGCAAAACAGTTAGCACTGTTTTCGGCTTGTCGTACCATAACGACGAGCGGGCCGGCTCAACCACTAAAAGCACTTGTGGATTGGTTTGCACCGCTAATTCATATTCATCAATAGCTTTTTCATACTGCTTCAATTGTTCCAATAAAACCGTCTTTTTTGCAGTGCTTATCTCTTCATCTGCTTTTAAATTTCCAATGGTTGAATCGGCAAACGATTTATACTGTTGCTGTTTTATACGGTATGCTTCTTTCAATTTTTGAAGAACAGCTATGTTATTTTCATTCTGCAAATGCTGATGCAGCTCCTGAATCTTTTTCATAAGGCTATTTGCCAAAGCAGCTGCCACGTTTCTGTCTTCATCCCAAACTTTTATTTTCAATTCGTCGTATGCGCTTCTTGAAATGTTGCTGTTCCTTCTAAGCTTTAACACTGCTTTGGAAATAGCTTCGGCAGAGGGTTGAATATGGTAGTGTTGCGGCAGATTAAACTCTTGCGCAGCAGCAATAAAAATGGTATCGAGAGCAGCTGTACCTTCCAGCTTATCTAATTCATCGGGCAAACCAAAACTGGAGTATAAGGCTTCAATATTTTTATTAAATATCCTCGCCTTATCAGCAATAAGGCTGTTTGCGGGTAAAGCGGTAGTGGTAGATAAATATTTCTTTGGGCTAATAATGCAGGCTATAAAAGCAATGAAAGCCGCTAACAAACTAAGTGTCAGAATAACTTTCCACCATCTTACAAAAACAGAAAACAGATCGGGCATGCGGTTTTAGTTAGTTACACGAATTTAAACACACGAATTACAGGAATTATTTGAATTTTTCTAAAGCTTTTGTGATTCGATAACTGAAATGTAAAACAAACCGATTTTAAAACAACTAATTGATGCAAACTAATATAATTGCAAAAAAAGCTTTTTAGCGTAGGAAACCTGTGTAATTAACAACACCGCCATAAAGCCAATTGCAAGACTTAAAATAAGCCAAACATTCAGCGTTGACATCCTGGCAAAATAAAAATATACACTTAATCCTATAGCTGTTAGTAAATACAGTAGGCTTGATCTTGTTATAAATGGCAAGTGCAACTTTTTTGTTGCCATTACATAGCAACACAAAGCGCAAAAATACTGGCTTGCCAATGCTGCTACACAACAACCCAAAGCCCCCATTGAAGGAATGAAAATGAAATTAAGTATTACATTAATGGTTACTGAAGCCACAAGAATTGAAATGAATGATCTGAATTTTGCCGTAGCTGTAAGAGCAGATCCATATATATGCACCAGCAAATAAGCTGGCAACGTTGCCACACAAAGTTTTATCACTTTTGCGTGATAAACATCGTTCGAATGATACAGCAATTGTTCAATCCACGGCGCAAACATTAAAGAGAAGCTGGCAATGCCAATGCCAAAGAAAATAAGAATATGCCTTACGTTAGCAATTGCGTTTTCAATTACAGCTTTTTGCTGTTGATATCTTGCAATAAAAGGAACCAGGAAACTTGCTGCCAGATAGCCTACCATATTTGTAGCATCCAACAACCGATAGCCCATTGCATAAACACCTGTTTCGTAAGCGCCATTGGGGTGAATGCGTTCTAAAAGAAAACCATCCATTCTATAGTGTATGGACATCAACAGAATAATCGCGGAAAAAGGGGCAACAGCTTTCACAACCGTCAACATCTTTTCTTTAGAACCCCTTGTCAATAGCCGTTTTTTTGCTAAAAATAAAATTGCAGCAAGTGTAGCAAAGGCTGTACAAAAAAACTGGATCTTAAGAAATAACACTATGCTTATAGCGCCAAAAGCAACGGGATAATAAATAAACCCTGTACACAGCAAAATCACCAAAGCTTTATCTACAACAGAAAACCAGGCATCGGCTGTAAAAAGTTGTTGCGCTGTAATAATATTTCGCAGAAATAAGAAAAAGGAAGTGAGTAATTGTATGCCGATAACATAAAAAAGAATCTCCCATTGCTGCAAGTTTGTTATCCATGCAACTAGGCAACAGGCAAATAAATAAATTGCAGATAACAACAACTTACATTTTAAATACTGGCGCACATGAATACTTTCATGGTTTGCCAATCTTTGATTCACCATGTTGGTAAGACCGGCATCGGCCAAAAAAATTAAAATATAAGACAGGCTTAGAACGGCAAAATATTTTCCATACGCTTCAGGCCCCACCTGGTTTTGTATTTGCCTGTCAATAAAAAAAATCCAAACTGGTTTCACCAATATATTTAATATCAGCAAAAAAGAAAGGCCTTTAAAAAATGGCGATGATCTCATCTCGGTTTATACAGTAACTTTTACGTTGCGGTTCAGGCTTTCTTCCAGAGAAATGAATGTTTCC
>JBQCJM010000115.1:0-3958 GCA_051952715.1 Flavisolibacter sp. | reverse complement strand
CTTGCTGATGCGGACACAATTGGCCATTGCTAACAATCATTTTCTTAACCCAGAAGCTTACAATCAAATTTTTACCATGCATGGCGTTACCATGATTTTTTTTGTGATGATGCCGGCTCTGCTTGGATTAACAGTTTACCTCACACCCCTAATGATAGGTGCTAACGAAATGGCTTTCCCGAGGTTAAATGCTTTTTCGTTTTGGATTACATTCTTTGGTGGACTGCTTCTATATTTCAGTTTTGCAGCAGGTGGTGCTCCCAATGCAGGATGGTTTAATTACGCCCCGCTGAATGAAAATAACTACTCCTCCAATGGCATTAATTATTACGCAATGGGACTCTTGCTTGGCGGTATTGGAAGCGTTACAACTGCTATTAATCTTATTGTAACAATTTTAACGCTTAGTGTAAAAGGTATGTCGCTAAAGCGTTTGCCATTGTTTGTGTGGATGGCATTGGTCAATTCATTTTTAATTATTGCCGCTATACCTGCACTCAATGGGGCCCTGAGCATGTTGCTTTTAGACCGCTTGATGGGTGCACATTTTTTTAATTCACAGGCAGGCGGTTCTGCTTTGTTGTGGCAACATTTGTTTTGGATGTTTGGTCACCCCGAAGTTTATATTTTAATTCTTCCTGCATTTGGAATTTATTCTGAAGTGTTTCAGGTTTTTTCTCAAAAAAAGATATTTGGCTATGCTTTTGTTGCTGGCTCCACTGTAGCCATTGGCTTATTATCTTTTGGCGTATGGATGCACCATATGTTTGCCGCCGGAATGGGTAATACAGTCAATTCTTTTTTTGCAGCCAGCAGCATGTTAATTGGTATTCCAACCGGAATTAAAATTTTTAACTGGATCGGCACCATGTATGGTGGCAGCATTCGTTTAACGGTTTCTATGATGTTTGCCGTTGCTTTCTTAATTGAATTTACCATTGGCGGATTGAGCGGCATTGCATTTAGTATTGTGCCTATTGACTGGCAGGTAACTGATAGTTATTTTGTAGTAGCCCATTTACATTACGTTTTTGTTGGCGGTTCTTTGTTTGGGTTGTTCTCTGGCTTGTTTTATTGGTTTCCAAAAATTACTGGAAGAATGCTAAGTGAGCCATTGGGTAAATGGTTTTTCTGGCTGTTTGTGATTGGCTTCAACCTTACTTTTTTTCTTCAGCATTTTTTAGGCATGATGGGTATGGCAAGGCGAGTGTATACTTACGCAGAAATTCCTTACTATACTTTGTTGAATTTTCTTTCTTCCTGCGGTGCCTATTTGATGGCTGTAGCTGTGCTGTTTTTACTTTATAACATTTACAAAGCCATGAAAAAAGAAGTACTGAAAAGCAAAGACCCCTGGAATGCTTTTACACTGGAATGGTATGCCGACTCGCCGCCCAAAGAAAAGAACTTTATAAACGTTCCGGTCGTTAATAGCCGCAGGGCTTTTTACGATATAAAACACCCGGAAAATCCGGACCATGATGAATAACAATAACAAGAATTGAAACAAATTATGAGAAGGAAACAAAGTAATTCATATAAATCGTCATAATTGGTATAATAAAACTTTGAAGTGTAAATCAATATTGTTTCTATGCAAAACAAACTCATGATGAAACTTACCATTGGCTCTGAAGCCATCTTTTTTATTTGCCTGATGGTGGCTTATTTATATTTCTGGCGAAGCGGAAATTTTCAAAGGGAGGCAACGAATCATCTGGATATTAAAAAAACCGGGGTGTTCACTTTTTTACTGTTGAGCAGCAGCTTCAGTTTTTGGCGGGCAGAGAAAAATTACAAGCAAGGTGAAAGGAAAAAAATGAAGGCCTGGTTGCTGGCCACTATTAGCCTCGGCTTAATTTTTTTAGCAGGGCAGGCACATGAGTATTATCATTTATTGAATCAAAACCTCACTATGAGCAAAAGCGAATTTGGTTCCAGCTTTTATACTCTCACAGGTTTTCACAGCCTGCATGTATTAATCGGATTGATTCTTTTATCTGTTCTTTTTGCTTTAACCAGAAAAGGTTATTTAAAAAATACTTCTTCATCTCTCATCACCACCATTGGCATTTATTGGCACTTTGTAGACGCTGTTTGGATTTTTGTTTTTTCACTTATTTACGTGTTGCCTTATATCGTATGAAAGAAATTTTATCACGTTGGAGCGTTAACATTACATCGGTAAGCATGCTGGTTTTAACCTGTTTATTTTTTATAATGATATCCAGGTTTAAAATTCAGCGCATTGGCTATTTTATTACTGCCATTGTTTTAATGGTGATTTGCTTTTTTTCGCCGCTGCATATTTTATCGGAGTATTATCTTTTCTCTGCTCACATGGCTGTGCATGTATTGTTGCTGCTTTGCGTAGGGCCTTTGTTCATGTTGTCGCTTCCTAAAAATTTTGGCCATTCTTTTTTTACTTTTTTAAAACATCACTCTCTTGTTTGCTGGCTTACAGGCGTTGGCACCATGTGGGTTTGGCATATGCCTGTTGTTTTTAACAACAACATGGGTTCTATGCAAGGAGTGAGACAAGGTTTTCAACTTATTAATTTTATTGAAGCCATTAGTTTAATTATTGCCGGAGTTATTTTTAGTGCGCCGGTTTTACATCCTAATAAAAACCTTAGAATGTATGCAATGAATGGTGTAGTGTATTTATTCACTGCATGCATTGGTTGTTCCCTGCTTGGGTTGCTTATCACGTTTGCACCTGCCAATACCTATCATCATTTTTTATCCATGCATGATGTTTATGGATTTAACAAAATCGTTCAGCAATATGGAATTACCCGGATAAATGACCAGCAGGCGGCAGGACTGATTATGTGGGTGCCCTGTTGTTTGATCTATGTTGGCGGTGCTATGTATTTGTTGGTGCAGTGGTTTCATCAAAAAGATGAATTGATTGTTGAGTTAAAATGATTGAAATGGAAAATGAAGTTGAATTTGTAAAAGCAAAACCTGAAATTTTACCAGCACCAACGTATATGCCATTTGTGCTTGCGGTATCTGTTTTGTTTTTGGCATGGGGCCTTCTTTCAACATGGATCATTAGTTTGGCTGGTGTGATTGGTATTTGTATTTCCGTTTATGGCTGGATAAAAACAATGTTGTATGAGCGAAAAGAATCTTGACAGGAGAAAATTTTTAGTGCGGCTGAGCTTATTGGCAGGCGCTATTCCTGCAGCTATTGTTTCAGTGCCTGTTTTCAGCGCCTTACTTGGTCCTTTGCTGCAAAGACAAAAACAGGAGTGGCGAAGGGTTGCTGCCTTAAGCGAAATACCGGTAGGTGAAACGAAATTGATTACATACCTCAACGCTGATCCTTTGCCCTGGGCGGGTGTTACAGCAAAAACAGCAGCATGGCTGCGTAGAGAAAGTGAAAGTAAACTCATAGCATTTTCTGCTCATTGTTCACATTTAGGCTGCCCGGTGCGATGGGAAGACAAAGCACAATTATTCATGTGTCCTTGTCATGGTGGTGTGTATTATAAAGATGGAACGGTGGCTGCCGGGCCGCCGCCAAAACCATTAACAAAAATTGAAGTGCGCATTCATAAAAACGATATTGAAATAAAAACAGCGCCGGTACCCATTACTACGATAACAGAATGATGTTTGATGTTTGCAAAAATGAAACTTTGAAAGATACGTAAAGGTTTTAAGGCGTGGCTCGTAGAGACCGGATTTAAGAACGGTGTTTAGAATCATGAAAAGATTTTTTAAAAAAGCAGGACATTGGATCAATGACCGCAGTGGTTTTTCTGAAATGATAAAGCCGTTGATGAATCATCCTGTGCCCCCCGGCAGTAAATGGGCTTATGTGTTTGGCAGCGCTACTTTGTTTTGCTTTATTCTGCAAGTGGCTACCGGCGTCGGTTTAGCTTTGTTGTATCAGCCTTCATCCGACAAGGCTTTTCAGTCGCTTCAATTCATCACGTATCATGCA
>JBQCJM010000114.1:0-2151 GCA_051952715.1 Flavisolibacter sp. | reverse complement strand
ATTAGCTTTAGGTGCAAGAGATCTTCAAAATAATGTAGTGGAAGTGGCAAGGAGAGACAACAAAACTAAAGAAACGGTTTCACTTGATGGTGTTGTAGATCATATACAAAACCTTTTAAACGACATTCAGCAAAACCTGTACAATAAAGCAGCGGCTTATCGCGAAGCACATATCACTAAAGCCGATACCTGGGAAGCATTTGAAAGAATATTGGACGAAAAAGGCGGCTTTGTATCGGCACACTGGGATGGCACAGCTGAAACAGAAGAAGCCATCAAAGAAAAAACAAAAGCAACCATTCGTTGTATTCCGTTAAATAATCCACAGGAAGAAGGGAAATGTATTTTGACAGGCAAACCTTCCAGGGAGCGGGTTTTATTTGCAAGAGCCTATTGATCTTCTTTTTATCAAAATCAAAATCTTTTATTGCCACGTTTTTATTGCGTGGCAATTTTATTTTATGATTGCCAGCAGCGACACCAATTGTTTGAATGAGTAATAAGATCGTGGTTTGCGTAAAAGCTTCTCAATGCCTGGAGTCTGATACCTGTAGGACTTTACTCATCACTGATTACTTATTACTTATTACCTGAACCATTTAATTTCCCAAGGAACATTCAGAGAGAGTACGTAACTTTATAATACCCGGCTTTATTTGTACCAATTTTAACTGCTGATTGTAAAATACTGTACGGGTATCTTCCGTTCTTATGTAAGCAGGCTTTGGTTTTTTAAAAGGCTTCGTTATAGAAAGAAAGTTTCTTTATTCTGACCGCATTAATTCTGCATTGAATGGAAATCATTACAAGGCCATCATCAAAAGTTTCATTTGAAAGTGACGAAGTGAAAAGGCACTGAAAGTTTGGTCATTCTGCAAAGGCTAAGAATTTCTATCTCGCTTAACAATAAATTAAAAGCCATGACTACAACTATTAAGTGGGTCGTATTCTGCATCATGTTTGCTATTGTTGCCACGTGGTTATACACGGTTATAGACAGCGCATGGTCGCAACAGAACAATGCAAGCATCTGGGTTACTATTCTTTTTTTTCTGGCGGCCGTAGCCACCATATTGTGTGGCTTTAACGCTGTTGATAAAGAAGATTCAATGTTGAGAGGTTAGGGTTACGACTTATTGCGCTTAATTGAATTGAGCGGTTGTTTTATATAACTGCCGCTGTTAAAGAAGTTTGTGTTGCAAAAAATGAAGACTTTAAATATTTCGCTTTCGGTCTTACTTTATTGCCACATGATTATCTCCAAGCAATTTTTTTATCAGAACGATCTGCCCTAAGTGATAGTGTGTATGTTCAATGATACCCTGGAGATTACGGTAATAAGTGCCGTATTTCTCATCTACAAAAATCTCATCGAGCTTGCTATCCGCCATCTGTTCAATTAAACCGGCGGAGTTTTCGGCATCTTTTCACAATTTATCCATCAAATGTTGCCAGTCTCTGTCAGATTGAATGGGCGGCAAATCGAAACTATATTTGTCACTGGCTGTAAGCGGTTCTCCCTGCAATACTTTCAATACGGCACTTACATAATAATTTATGTGATAAACCAGGGCTGCAATTGTATTGAGTGACTGTATTTTGGCAATCGCTTGTTGCCAGCTTACACCTGCCAGCGTGTCTTTAAGATTCGATGAAGTCCAGTTGTTCCCAAAATGAACCTCTCTAAAATGGGTTGCTATTTTTTCCGATAACGTCATACGCTTTTGTTTTGGTTACAAATAAATTTCTTTTCTATAGCAGGTATCCGTACATTTTGTTTAACCTTATCAGCCACCTAAAAATTCATTAATTGCTGCAATTACGATCTCCGGCATTTTGCTCCCCTGTTCTATGGAACATACTTCACCAATGAATGACCCATGAGTGCCCGGCACTATCATTAACCGGGCATTTGGAATGATCTTCGACATTTTTACAGCATGTTCGGCGGTCACCACATCACGGTCGCCAAGCAGCAGTAAAACCGGAGCGAGGATCGATTGCAGTTGTTCATCGTTCCAGTCTTTAAACTGTAACATGCGTTCCTTGTCTTTACTAAACATTGTTTGCAATCCATTTTGGTTATTATTTACCTGCAGATAATAAACCTTTAAAAGCTCTGGCATGTTGTCCAAAGTGGCTTGTTGTAAG
>JBQCJM010000113.1:0-8520 GCA_051952715.1 Flavisolibacter sp. | reverse complement strand
TATGAAAAACATTGCTCTGAATATTTTAAGAAAAAATTACTCAGGAGGAGTAGCACAAACTATCCGAATGATCGCTAATAATATTAAAGAACTTAAAAACTTAATTATGTAGAATGCAACAGCCCTGTTCCCAGGAGGGGCCAGGGGTGGGTTCTTATAGCAGTATGTTTTTTTGCTTGTCTTCCCGAGGCAGGAGGGATCTGTGGTAACCACTATAAGCGACTTTTGCAAACAGCAATACTGGTTGTATCGTTTCCTAAAGTACGGTTCAAAGGCCCCTCCTTCGTCGGGGTGACAAGGTAAGAGGCTTTCTTTTATAACCCTTCTACTTATGAAAGTGTAAGAAACAGTAGTGAATGGTTTGTCATGCTGACGCAGGAAGCATCTTTGAACTGCACTATAGACAGCGTTGTAAAGCGTACTACCGGTTACACCATTCCTTAACAAGCAATTCAAAGACCCTTCGTTCTTCAGAATGACAGGGCGAGAGGCTTTTCTTTTATAACCCTTCTAATGGCATGGCAACAAAGCCAGTAAGTATTTACTATTATGTTGTTAAAATACATGAGTGACTTTAGCATCCCTGCAAGGCAAAGTAATTTGCTGCCATGCAATTACAGGATGCACATACAGAACCCCTACCTGTTGCTGAAAAAGAAGCTATAGCCCCGGCTGCCGAGGCCGCCCCTGGCAAAGAACCTTATGGCGTGAAGCCGGCATATTTTCTTTTCTGTTTTCTACTGGGCTGGCTGGCTACGGTGGTCGTATGCCTGTTTGTCCGGTCAATGGTGTAATGTGCCTGTGCAAGTTTGCACCGGTAAATTCCCCTCGCAACAATAATTTTGCTGCACAAATAAAACGATTATGCGTGTTGCCATTAATGGAATGGGAAGAATTGGCCGGCTGTTGTTTCGAAAATTAATTGACCACCCCGAAATAGAAATTGTTGCGGTGAACGATATCATGGATAAAGAAAACCTGGTGTACCTGCTCAGGCATGATTCGGTGTATGGCAACCTTCCTTATCCTGTAAGCCTAAGCGAAAAGCTTGTTGTTAATGGCAAGGAGATAGCCATTTTTAACGAGCCTCATCCCCTACACCTGCCATGGAAGCATTTGCATGTAGATGTGGTGCTGGAGTGTTCGGGCAGGTTTACCACCAGCCAGCTGGCAGCGCAACATTTAAAGGCCGGCGCCAAAAAAGTGTTGCTTTCCACTACGGGCTCTGAAGATGTTCCCCTGCTCATTTACGGGTTCAACCAACATGCCTTAACAGCGGGTATAGATGTGATCTCTCCCGGTGGCTGCATGACCAATTGCTCTACCCACCTCATTTATTTGATGAATGCCATCGGCATAGAATCGGTGCAGTTGAATGTCATTCATTCCTACACATCGCGGCAGGAGCTGGTAGATGCGCCGCACAAAGATTTCCGGCGTGGAAGAGCGGCAGCCGAATCTATCATCCCGGTGCCCGTTGACCTGGCGCAATCGCTGGAGCGTTTGTTCCCATTGCTGGAAAATAAAATTGCCACTATAACCACAAGGGTGCCCGTGGCCAATGGTGCGCTGGGCGATTTTACTTTCCAGTTGAAAGAAGCCGTGTCTAAAAATGAAGTGAATAAAATTATCAGCAAAGCTGCCCTGCACGAGTATAAAGGCATATTGGAATATACAGAAGAACCACTGGTGTCGCTGGATGTTAAGGGCAACACCCACTCGGCGGTGGTGGATGGCGGGCTTACCTCCGTGGTGGGCAACCAGGTAAAGCTGTTTGCTTTTTTTGACAATGAATACGGCTACACCAGCCGCATGATTGACTGGCTTATTTACTGGCAGCCGTTTATAAACAATAACTGATGCAAAAGAATTGTTCCAAATGCGGTGTGGCGTTCTCGTGTCAGAATGAAACCAGTGGTTGTTGGTGCGAAAGCGTTCATTTGTCGAAAGAAGTGCTTGTAAAACTTAAAGAGGCCTATGATAATTGTTTGTGTGCTGCCTGCCTTAAAAGTTTTGAGGTAACAGAACATGCAAATAATGAAAGTGGTGCGGCGTAATTACAGGGGCTGCTCATTCATTGCTAAAAATTCTTTGGCTATATGTAGTGGCCGCAACAGGAAGCGTTTTTTTAAATGATGGCCACGGCTTCTTTGCAAAATATCTTTTAGTGTTTTGATCACTTTCACGGTGTGCGGCCCTTTGTTGATAAGAATACATTCGGCCACAATGCTGTGGGCTGCATCTGTTACTTCGGAGCGGGTGGCGATTCCTTTTTTATTCATGTTTTCCAAAACCTGCGTTGCCCATATCAATGGGGTGTGTGCTGCTTCGCATATCCAGCAAATTTCTTCCTGCACTTCGCTCATGCGTTCAAAACCCATTTCCACTGCCAGGTCGCCGCGGGCCAGCATCACGCCAAAACATTCTTCTTCCATTGCCTTGAATAAAAGACCGGGCAGGTTTTTAAAGGCTTCGGGTGTTTCAATTTTTAAAATCATGGGCAGCTTTTTCTCTTTCATTTCATTTTGCAGTCCGGCAATATCATTTTCGTTTTGCACAAAAGAATAACCTGTCATATCGGCGTGCTCCAGTATAAACGGGAGGCATTTGCGGTCAAATCCGGTGAGTGCTGACAAGGAAAGCTGAGAGTCGGGAAAATTAATGCCTTTCTCATTTTTAAGATAAGATTTCTTAGATGAAACCCTGGTTACCTCTAATGTCACGCCGTCTTTTTTTACACCGTCAACTTTGGCTTCTATCAATCCATCGTCAAACAATACTTTCTCACCTTCCTTCAATTGCGTTGCAATGTGCGGAATGTTGGAACTTACCACAGGAACGCCATTCTTTTTACGGTTATTACTATCCGTGAAATAGAGCTTGTCTTCTTCTTCCAAAAGAATACGGTTCTTTTTTCCTTTAATAACCGTACGGATCTTTGGTCCGGCCAGGTCCATATATATTTTACAGGCAATGCCTGTTGATTGGCTGGCCTGCCGCACATTTTTGATCATCTCTGACCAGGTTTCTTCATCATCATGTGCACAATTGATGCGGGCTATGTTCATGCCTGCCTTCAGCAATTTTTTTACTGCCAGGTAATCGTGGGCATGAGAGGTTTTTAAAGTAACCATAATGGAAGGGAAAGATGCCGTGCCAAATAAAATGTTGGTTCTGCGCTGCAATAGCATTTTGCTGTTGCCGTAAGTAACGGCAGGCGGTTGGCTGGAATGGCCGAAATGGTTTAATACGGCCAGTACCTGGCTCCTGATATGGCTTTCAGAGCTTGCCAGCGACGAAAAGCCCTGTTCGTGTAAAGCATCCTGCAGGTTGCGGATGTCGGTGCTGCGCAATGCCAGGTAATGCAAAAGGTTGACTGCGCTGTTGTATTGAGAAGGATGAACTTTTTGCAATAGATCATTATGCTCTTCTTCGGCATTCAACATAAGTTGGTCTAATTGTTCCAGTTCCTGTTTTATTTGTGGCGTTGATAAAGGCATGGCCGTGATTTGTAAATACAAATCCAATAGCATGCCGTTAAATAAAATAGTTAGTGATGTGCGTGGCTGGGTTTTGATGTGCATTTTATAGAAAAAAGACAAATAGAATAAAATGTGCAAACGGTTGTACAGTGAGCTTTTCAAACCCTATTGGTGCCTACATTTGTTTAGCTGCAATTAACAAGGTGAAAAGGGCCGATGGCAATTGTGAAAGTTCAGGAAGCTGGTTCCCATGCCTGATGAGGGCCTTAACTAATTAAATAACAACCATGAAACTGTTGAAGCAAATTTTGATCAGCACATTTCTTTTAATTGCTGTGAGTGCATCTGCCCAAAAAAGGCCCAATATCCTCATCATTGTTTCCGACGATCATGCCTATCAGGCCATTAGTGCTTATGGCAGTAAGCTAATGCAAACGCCAGGCATTGACCGCATTGCCAACGAAGGTGTGTTGTTTCAAAAAGCTTACGTTACCAATTCCATTTGTGGCCCCAGTCGTGCGGTGATCCTCACCGGCAAATACAGCCATAAAAATGGTTTTAAGGATAATGAACATTCCAGTTTCGACGGCTCACAAAACAGCTTCATTAAAGAGTTAACAAAGAGCGGTTATCAAACCGCATGGATCGGTAAATGGCATTTAGAAACAAAACCGCAGGGATTTAGCTTTTGGCAAATTCTTCCCGGACAGGGACAGTATTACAATCCGGATTTTCTGCTAATGGACAGTAGCAAAAAAAGAATAGAAGGCTATGCTACCAATATTATTGAAGACGTTGCAGAAGATTGGTTAGATCAAAGAGATTCTACGAAGCCTTTTTGTCTCGTCATCGGTCATAAGGCCACGCACCGCACCTGGATACCGGATACGGCCGATATGGGAAGGTTTGATGGCATTACTTTTCCGTTACCACACAATTTTTACGATGATTATGCCGGAAGAAAGGCGGCTGCCGTTCAGGACATGACCATTGCAAAGACCATGATCTTAGGTTACGATCTGAAAATGTTCGACAGCGAAGAAGCAGAAAACAAGCAAGGCAGCATCAGCCGGATGAATGAAGCGCAAAGGGCAAAATTCGATGCTTATTACAAGCCCATCGCCGCAGATTTCAGATCAAAGCATCTTTCGGGCAACGCATTAACCGAATGGAAATACCAACGCTACATGCGGGATTATTTAAGTACGGCAGCTTCCCTGGATAGAAACATCGGAAGGGCATTTGACTATTTAGATAAACACAACCTAACCAATAACACAGTTGTTATTTATTTGTCAGACCAGGGGTTTTACATGGGCGAACACGGCTGGTTCGACAAGCGTTGGATCTATGAAGAATCCTTCCGCACACCCATGGTGATGCGCTATCCGGGTGTGGTAAAGCCGGGAACCGTGAACAAAGACTTTGTAATGAATTTAGACATTGCACCAACGGTGCTTAGTGCAGCAGGCCTTGCTGTTCCAGCCGATATGCAGGGGCAATCATTCCTGCCATTGCTTACCCACAAAAAAGCAAAGGGCAGAGACGCTATGTACTACCACTATTATGAAAATGGGGAACATTCCGTATCGCCGCATTTTGGCATCAGCACCAAACGCTACAAACTCATTCGTTTTTATACAAGAGTCAATAGTTGGGAGTTGTACGACCTGAAAAAAGATAAAAACGAAATGGATAATGTATATGGCAAAAAAGGGTATGAAAAAATTACAGCACAATTAAAAAAACAACTCAACCAATTGATCGATCAATATGAAGATGATGACGCAAGGAAAATTTTAAAGGACGAAACGGATAACAAAAAAAGTTTTTAATAAAGCATAACGAACAGCTTTAATGCCTGCATTACTGGGGCAATAAATCAGGATAAAACAATTAAAAGAATATCTAAAGTTGAACTACACCATACAAGCCATGAAAAAAATGTTTTTTGTCGCTGCTTTTTTTGCAGCACTCACTTCCTGTGCACAAACCAATTTGTCTATTATTCCCCTGCCTAAAACAATTGTAGAGAATAAAGGAAATTTTCAATTGAATAATGAGGTGTACCTGTACAGCAAGCCGCAGTTGCAGTCGCTTACAGGTTTAGCTGTCAGCGGTATTAAAGATGCGGGTGGCGTAACTGTTAAAACAAGATCAGTCTTATCAAAACAAAAAGGAGCCAAAGCCATTCATTTGCAACTGGATAATTCAGTAAATACAAACGAGGAAGGTTATGTACTGGATGTTACGCCTTCAGCGATCATTATCAGAGCTAAAAAAGAGAATGGCCTGTTTTACGGCGTGCAAACTTTGCTGCAATTAATTCCTGTGGAGGGCAAGAAAAGCATACCGGCAGTGCATATTGAAGATGAGCCGCGGTTTAGCTGGCGGGGGATGATGTTCGATAATTGCCGCCACATGTTTTCTGTTGATTTCATCAAACGTTTTATTGACCAACTGGCTTATCACAAACTCAATAGATTTCACTGGCATTTAACCGAAGACCAGGGCTGGCGCATTGAAATAAAAAAATATCCACGCCTGCAGCAAGTAGCTGCGTACCGCAATGGAACGCAGGTTGGTTACGACAGGAAAAAAACAGACAGCGTTCGCTATGGAGGTTTTTACACGCAGCAACAAATTAAAGAAGTGGTAGCGTATGCTGCTGCACGGTATATAGAAGTGATTCCTGAAATAGAAATGCCCGGCCACTCCGTAGCAGCAATTACGGCATATCCCTGGCTGGCCTGCAACCCTGTAAGTTTCGAAACAGGTAAGCCGCACGAAGTACGCCAGGTTTGGGGTGTTTCAAGAGATATTTATTGCGCAGGTAATGACAGTGTATTCACTTTTTTACAAGATGTGCTGACGGAGGTGATGCAATTGTTTCCATCCAGATACATTCATATTGGAGGCGATGAGGCGCCGCATGATGCGTGGAAAAAATGTGCTAAATGCCAAAGGAGAATACAGGAAGAAGGACTGAAAGATGAAGCAGAGCTGCAAAGCTGGTTCATTCGCAAAATGGAGAAGTTTATTAATGCACACGGGAAGAAATTGATAGGATGGGAGGAAATCATGCATGGGGGATTAACGCCTAATGCCACCGTTCATTCGTGGCTGGGTACAAAAAGCGGCCTTGAAGCTTCAAAGATGGGTAACGATGTGATCATGTCGCCATATTCGCATTTATATTTCGACGGTTACCAGGCCGATTCAAAAATAGAACCACAGGCCATAGGTTATTGGACACCGTTAGATACTGTGTATGCTTTTGAACCGCAGCATCCGTTAATGACAGATGAAGACGCCAAACATTTACTGGGAGCACAGGCCAATCTTTGGACTGAGTTTATTGCTACCGAACCTTATTTTGAATACATGGTGTATCCTCGTATGGATGCGTTGGCAGAAATAACATGGACGCCAAAAAACAAAAAAGATTTTGACGGATTTCAACGGCGGCTTACCAACCAATTCCAGCGTTACGATCGATGGAAAATAAATTACCGGGTTCCTACTCCCAAACTGGTAGCAACATACACGGCCGACAGTGTAGCAACTGTTTCGTTACAAAATGCCACCGGGTCAGGTGTGGTTCGTTACGAGATCAATAAAGATAAAGTAACGGAACAATCGCCGGTGTACACAACACCGCTTGTATTAAAAAGAGAAGAAGTGTTGCGTTTTGCCAGCTTTCCAGAAAACAGTAGGCAAAGCTCGACTGATTATTTTCCAAAAAAATCAAGAAAGAAATAGTGGATTGTTTGAAGCATAAAAATGTAAATACAATGGTTGAACAAACGTTTGCATGGTGTTTGTAAGATGACTTAGCCTATTTTTAGTACGCTTGTGTTTTTGCACAACAATTCTCTTAACTCCATTTTAAATGTTTTTGAAAAGAAAACTCCTGTCACTTTGTTTTTGTGCTTATGTTTTAGCAGGAATTAAAATCTCCGCAAAGGCACAATCGGCCACGCAAAAACCCAACATTATTTTCATTCTCACTGATGATCTGGGTTATGGCGATATTGGCGTGTTCTTTCAAAATCAAAGAAAAGCTTCCGGCGATCATTCAAAGCCTTATGAACTTACACCCCATATTGATGCATTAGCCAAAAGCGGGGCGCAACTCACTCAACAATATTGCAATGCACCGGTGTGTGCACCTTCAAGAGCCTCGCTGCTGACAGGTGTCAACCAGGGCAATGCACATGTGCGGGATAATCAATTTGATAAGGCTTTAGAAAACAATCACACCATTGCCACTGTGTTGAAACAGGCAGGTTATGCCACTACTGCTATTGGTAAATGGGGATTGCAGGGCGAAAAAGAAGAAGGACCTGACTGGCCTGCACACCCCTTGAAAAGAGGGTTTGACAGTTACTTTGGTTACATGCGCCATGCCGATGGGCATGAACATTATCCTGCAGAAGGATTGTACAGGGGTAAAAAAGAAGTATGGAGTGATTACAAAAATATTGCAGCAGATTTAAGTAAATGTTACACGACAGATTTATGGACTGCCCGTGCAAAAAAATGGATCGTTGATCATGAAAGCACGAATGCGGCACAGCCATTTTTTATGTACCTGGCCTACGATGCGCCGCATGCAGTGCTGGAACTGCCCACACAGGCTTATCCGCAGGGTAAAGGGCTGAATGGAGGCATTCTGTGGCTGAATGAACCGGGCCACATGATCAATACTGCATCGGGTACCATTGATTCTTATGTTTATCCCGAATACCAGGATGCCACTTATGATAATGACAGCAGTTCTTCAACACCCAAAGTAGCGTGGCCCGATACATACAAACGCTATGCAACGGCTACGCGAAGGATTGATGATGCAGTGGGAGATATTATGCAACTGTTGAAGGACCTTAAAATTGAAAACAATACGCTGGTTGTTTTTACATCGGATAACGGCCCTTCCATCGAATCGTATTTGCCTGCTTCATTTGTACCTAATCATCCTACTTTCTTTGGTAGCTATGGCCCATTCGATGGTATTAAAAGAGATTGCTGGGAAGGT
>JBQCJM010000112.1:0-8066 GCA_051952715.1 Flavisolibacter sp. | reverse complement strand
AAATGGTGAGGTTAAAAAAGTGCCTTATGGAAGATTGGAGAACATGGCTCCTGCAGGCAGCATTTCTTCTTCGGTAAATGATTTAAGCCATTGGGTGCTGATGCAATTGAATAATGGAAAGTATAATGGCAAGCAAGTTGTTCCCGCCGCTGCTATTGCTCAAACCAGAACACCTAATTCAATTTTAGGAAATGGAGGAGCGCCATTTAATACGGGACATTTTGCTTTATATGGCCTTGGCTGGTTTTTGCAGGAATACAATGGAAGGAAGATCGTTTCTCACACAGGCGGTGTTAATGGCTTTGTTACAGGCGTTACACTAATTCCGGAAGAAAAGCTGGGCATTATTGTACTCACCAATTCCGAAACAAATTTGATCGAAGTTTTGAAATGGGAGATCATGGATGCATACATGCACCTGCCTTACCGCAATTACAACCAGGTTTTTTTATCGCGGCAAAAGGAGCAGGATGCGGAAGAGGCCAAATGGTTGAAAGAAAAAAGAGACAGTGTAGCAATGAATATGAAACCCTCATTGGCGTTGCAATATTTTACCGGCACATACAAACACGATGTGTACGGCAACATGAATATTGCTTTGCAAAATGGAAAACTGGTGGCAACATTCGAACATCATAAAGGCCGCTATGCAACATTGGAACCCTTAGGAGAAAATAGGTTTCTCGCTACATTTAACGATCCTTTATACGGTGTAAAAGTTTGGCCATTTAGTATTGAAAACGGCAAAGTAAAATCAGTAACCGTTACAGTTGCCGACTTTGTGGAGTTTACGCCTTATGAATTTTATAAAATCAAATAGTATGGATCAATTGAATCTCGGTATTGGTACAAGACTACAACACACGCAGCATGGCCCTGGTGTAATTGTTGGTATCCGTTATGCCACTTATCTCATTTCCTTCATTTACCATGGCATCAAAGAAGTTGATAAGAACGATGAGCATTTGGAAGAGATCATTCCCGAAAATGTTACAGAGGAAATAGAAACCCATTCTGATGTAGAAAGATCATTGCTCAAGATTTTGCGCTTGTGGGGCGGTATTTCAGAAAATGTTCCGCTGGGCGACCGCTGGCAAAAAGGAATAATGATTTTACAGCCCGCCGACAAATCGTTAAAGCCAAAAGAAATTCCGGTTGAAGATTTCTTTCACAAAATTGTAATGCTCCGTGACAGGCTAAGAGTAATGGAGCAGCAGATTAATGCACATAAAAAACTGAGCGATGAGGATAAGGTGAATTTGCAGCAGTACATTACCCGCATCTACGGAACACTTACTACATTCAATGTGCTGTTCAAAAACAAAGAGCAGTGGTTTGTGGGAGAAAAAAGCGGAGGTGAGTAACTTAATCGATATGATTTTAAAAAAAATGCAGTTGAAATATTTAAGCTTCTGCCTGTTCGGTTGTTGTATTTATGTAAGCAGTTTCGCACAGGTACAAATCCCCGCTTATTATAAACAATCCAAAGGCTTTACTAATTCGTTAAAGCAAATTGTTCATGAAGTTGGCCTGGATAGCACTTACGACGCAGGCGAAGATGGCAAAGAGCAAATTTCATTGGCGGTAATTGATCTCACAGGAAAGAAGCCCGTGTTTGGCGGTGTGAGTGCCGACAATTTTATTTATCCGGCTTCAGTTTATAAAATGTACGTGGCTATGGAAGTATTGAAGCAGGTAAGCGACGGTGAATACTCTTTGTTCCAGCCTTATGTAGTGAAGTCGCCAAACGATGTTGATAAAGGAAGAGAAATTGATTATGACCCCAGGCCGTTGTTAAAAAACAATGACACCGTTACCATTGATTATCTTCTTGACCTGATGATAACCCGTAGCGATAATTCGGCTGCCAATTGTTTAATTGATGTGGCTAAAAGAAACAAGATCAATCAAACGATGCACCAATACAATTGGCTGGGCAGTGAAGTGACAAGAAAGTTTTTGAAAAGAACATTTGAAGATCCTGGCTACGACACAATAAGAAGTACAGAAACCTGCGCCCTGCATGCAGCAGATTTCATGTATAAAATTTATCAGCAACAACTGGTAAATCCGTGGGTGAGCATGCAAATGAAAGCTTTGCTGGGAAGGCAACTGGATACCACCAAACTTTCCACGGGCCTGCCTGCCAACGCTATGTTCTATCACAAAACAGGATGGTGGAGTATTTATACAAACGATGTTGGTATTGTGGATGATGGGAAAATAAAATACATCATTTCAGTTTTTACACCTGTGCGTGAAGAAGAAGTAAGGCCAAAGTTAAAAGAGCTTTCAGCAAGAATATACGATTTAATAAAGCAGCTGCATTCGTAAATATTTGGGATAGAAAAGATTTTTCTTTCCTTATCTCTCTGCTTTATTGCTCTTTTTGTAGATGCGCAAACAGATACGCTTACAGCTTTAAAAAACCAGTGCAATTATTCGCATGCGGGACGGAATAAAACTGTACACGGTGATTTTTATGCCAGTCAATGCCAAAATTGCTGTACCCTTTTTGCTCACCCGGACGCCTTACAATGCTTCGTTTCGTTTTCCGGATAACACAGTAGTGGCACTTTCAAAAAATAATTTTACGTATTTACGATCTGCCAACAGAGGGTTACATTTTTATGTTTCAGGACATTCGTGGCAAGTACAAAAGTGAAGGCAAAATGGAAATTCATAAGCCCATCATTCATTTAAAACAAAAAGACGCTGTTAGTGAAAGCACAGATACTTATGATGCGATTGATTGGTTGGTGAAAAATGTTTCCAACAACAATGGCAAAGCTGGTATTCTTGGCATTTCCTAACCTGACTGGGAAGCATTGGTAGGAAGTATTGATTCGCACCGGCACTAAAAGCCGCATCAGAACAGACCTGCATGGCAATTTTTTTTAGGAGATGATTTTCATCACAATGGCGCTTTTCGGTTAAGCTATGGAATGGAATACAATTGCGGGGCAAGGTTGAGGCATAGATAGTGCCAGTGAATGTATCGGGCAATTACGATGGAAGTTGCCAACTGCAAATATGGGTTTGGTAAATCTTCAATCAGGGCATGGTATTTTTATCCGGTAAAATAAATCCCAGCCATGAGCCAGGCCTTTGTACGCGAAAGCGATGAACAATGGCTGCACGAAGTGCAGCCCACCCTCAATGCCCTCATTGTTTACCTTACCAGGGAAAACAATGGCATACGGGTTTACGAACAAAAAACCTTCATCAATAAAGAAGGGGTAGAAGTGCACAGCATGAGCAATGGGCTCAACTATGCCAAAGACAAAGATGGTAAATGGGTCATTGCATGGTAGCCACAGGGCTAAAAAGGAAGAAACGTTGCAAATGCGCTTTCCTCCTGCAGCATTCCCTGTTCCTGGTTCAAAATCCTTAGCCTTTTACCCACATCACTTTTTCTTCTACAGGGTGTCTTTTTTGTTCCGGCGAAGGAACAGCAATATGGCCAATGTAAAAAAATCCCATCAGCTTATCATCATCGCTTAACCCAAAAAAAGGCTTGGCCTTTTCATTGTAGGTAACACCGCCGGTTGTCCAGTACCCGCCAAGGCCATAAGCCGTTACCGACAAATAAATGTTTTGCACCGCCGTAGCCACGGCAGAAATTTCCTCCACTTCCGGAAACTTTTTATTGGGGTCGCGTTTCATGCAAAGCGCAATCACATGCGAAGCTTTCAAAGGATTGGCCTGCAGGTTTTGATACGTTGCTTCTTTGAACTTTTCTCCGGAAGTTTCTTTATATAATTCACTTTGAAACGCCGCCAGCTTTTGCAAACCACTTTCTGTAAACACAACAAATTTCCAGGGCTGAATATTGCCATGGCTGGGCGCCCAGGTTGCGTTTTCTATGACTTGCTGCACAATGGCATCATCTACTCTCTTGCCTTCTTCAAATTGCTTCGGAAATGTAGAACGGCGGCTGCGGATCAAACGATTGATTTCTTCAACATTAAAATTCATGGCGCAAAGGTGAAGGTTTAGGAGATATAACAAAACATCTTCTATCCATAAAAATTGTTCAATATTTTTAGCGAAGCCAAAGACGGCTTTTATAAATTGTTGAACAAATACCTGCAAGAAATAAAAGACAATGAGTAACGACTTTCAGGAGTATCAGATAATAGAACTTATTAAGGATATTAACCCAACTCTCAAAAAAGGGATGCAAGGCGTTATACTAATAAAGTATAATAATAATGCTGCAGAAGTTGAGCTTGTAAAAGAAGATGGCAGAAATTATGAATACAATGGACAATTTACTTTTACATTAAATTCATCTGATTTTAAGATTATCTTACCTGATAAATAGCCGGTTAGCTTTTACATGTAAAAATCGGACACGACAATTTTCGTACAACCACGCCTTTTCTCCATTCATAGCCTATCGCTAGCCTTAATATAGTTTAGCCGTTTTATCCGCCGTTTTCTTCGCTTTTTTGCCGGAAATCTTTCGACCATGAGAAAATTTTCCTTTGTGCTGTTGTGCAGCTTGTTCACTGTTTTGGCTTTTGGGCAAACCAGCAAGGGCAAGATCACAATAACCATCACCGATCAAAAAGCGGCCGTAGAAAGTGCCACCGCCGAATTGTTGAACAGCAAAGATTCCTCTTTAATAAAAGCTTCTTTATCCGATAAAAACGGCACCGCCGAATTCGGGAACATAGCATTCGGAACTTATATTATACGCATTACTGCTGTGGGGTTAAATACGCAATACAGCCATACATTTTCGTTAGAGCAAACTGCTCTCACACTACCACCGGTCACGATGACAGCCAAAACCAATGCCCAGATGCAGGGCGTAACCGTTACGGCCAAAAAACCTTTCATTCAAAAACTTAACGACCGCATTGTAGTGAATGTAGAAAACAGCATTATAAGTGCAGGCAGCTCGGCCCTGGATGTTTTGGAGCGTTCACCCGGCGTCACCATAGATCAAAACGATGCCATCAGTTTAAGAGGCCGTTCCGGTGTTGTTATTATGATTGATGGAAAACCCACGCCCATGACCGGCGCCGACCTTGCCAATTATTTAAAAGGCCTGCCCAGCAGCGCCATCGAACGTATAGATATCATCACCAACCCTTCGGCCAAATACGATGCAGCAGGCAACTCGGGCATTATTGATATACGCATGAAAAAAGACCAGCGGCTGGGCACCAACGGAACACTCACCGCCGGTTACGGCCAGGGCATTTATCCGAAAACCAATGCCGGCGCTACGTTCAATTATCGGAATAAAGCAGTGAACGTTTTTGGCAATTACAATTACTCATATCGCAAAAATTTGAATCACTTGATTATTAACCGCAACTTCTTTGAAAATGGTGTTTTTAAAGGGTCAGATGATAAGGACAATTACGCCACCATGCCCTTCAATGCCCACACGGCAAGGTTAGGTGCAGATTTCTTTCCATCAAAGAATACCATCATAGGCTTTGTGGTCAACAGTAGCTTTAACAGCTTTCGGCGCCGGGCCGACATTGGTACGGCTGTGAACGATGAGAATTTCCAACCCGATTTCAGCTTTCAATCCGTTAGCACCAACAACGATCATTTTAATAACACGGTGGCCAATATCAACTTCAAACAAAAACTGGATAGCAATGGAAAAGAATTAACAGCCGATGTCGATTATGGCACTTTCAATTCTACATCGCTAACCAGAACCGCCAGTTATTTCTACAATTTGAACGGAAGCAAAAGAAAAGAAGATGACATTTTAGATGGTGACCAGGATGGAAAGCTCACGTTGAAAACGGCAAAAATTGATTTTGTAAACCCTTTGAAGAACGGCGCTAAGTTCGAAGCAGGTGCTAAAACAAGTTATGTATCGTCCGATAACGATGCAAAGTTCTACAATGTATTTCCAACAGAAACACAAGTGGACGATACCAAAACCAACCGCTTTTTTTACCAGGAGTACAACAATGCGGGTTATGTAAACTTCAGCAAAGCGTACAAAACATTTGATTTTCAATTAGGACTTCGGGGAGAGAACACTAATGTAAAAACGCGGCAGGTAAAAGGCGATAGGAAATATAACAATGAATACTTTCAATTGTTTCCAAGTGCTTTCTTCAACTACAAATTAAAAGAAGATCAAACGTTGGGTATGTCCGTAAGCCGCAGAATAGATCGTCCTGGTTATTCACAGCTCAATCCGTTTTTATTCCAGGTGGATGCTACCATTTATTCAACCGGCGAGCCTTTGCTGAAACCACAAACCACGTGGTCGTACGAGTTGAATTATACAGTAAAGAACCTGAATTTCACGGCAAGCTACAGCCATACAAAAGACCCCCAGAACGTAGTGCTTTCAAAGATATTAAATGTCATTCCCACCTTTGAGATCAAGCCCGGACAAGATTCCAACATCACCGTACAAATACCGGTAAATCTTCAGTCGTCGGATTACATTGGTTTAAGTGGTACCGCTCCTGTCCGTATTAACAAGTGGTGGAACATGATGAACAACTTTGACCTTTATTATGAAAAATTCCATGGCAATTTAGGCGGCACGCAATTGAATGATGGCAAGCCTGCTGCAACCATCAGAACCAATAACAATTTTACTTTCAAAAAAGGTTGGTCTGCGGAGTTGAACGCAAGCCTGAACACCGGCGGACAATATGGTTACATGGTTTTAGATCCGCAATGGGGCTTATCCGTTGGCGCACAGAAAAACATTATGAAAGGCAAAGGAACATTGCGTTTCAACATGACCGATATTTTTTGGACCAATCTGCCCAAAGCCACTGTCGAATACAAAGGCAGTTACGTAGAGAACTGGCACGCATTCAGAGAATCACGTGTAGCAAACCTGAGTTTCACTTACCGTTTTGGAAATAGTAAAGTGCAAGCGGCTCGCAAAAGAACAACAGGCTCGGAAGAAGAAAGACGAAGAGCAGGAGGAAATTAATGGAGTGAACAGTAAGTGGTGAGTAGTCAGTAGTGAGTAGAAAATGAAGCATTTTTGGATTACAATTTTTTCTCGATAGCTTGAATTGATTATTGGTTATTGAATCATTTGTTATTGCTATCATGTTCCAAAACTTTCAGCGCATAAAACAGCAACTAAAGAAAAATTATAGCTTAGGAAAGCTACTCACCACCGACTATTCACCATTCACTTTTTTAGCAACTGTAAATGCGGCTCAATAATATCAATGGTGTGCTTGTTAATAAAGCTTTTTAAGTGCTTGTAAAAATGGCTGTAATCGTAATAGCCATAGTCACTGAAATGAAAACTATGGCGCTCAGTAGTTAAATGTTCAATAGCTTTCCTGATGCGCAAAATCTGCAAGGCCTGTTTGCTGGAAATGCTGGTAGCAGCTTCAAAATAGCGTTGCAGTGTGCGGGAGCTGATGCCATATTTCTTTGACAATGCTTCAATGGAAATATCAAAACAGTTCTGCTCTGAACAATCTTTCAAAATTTGCGTAACAACATCTACCGGTTTTAAAGAACCTGAATATTTTTCGATGATGCGTTCATAATAATCCGAGGTGATTTGCATCCGCTTTTCAAAAGAGCTGGCCGCTTTTATTCTAGCAATGATATTCCTGTCCATTAAATACGCCAGCGGAAAAATATATTCTTTGTATTCAGAAAAATTGATCTTCTTTTCAAAAATTACCGGCGATACTTTGAACTTGATACCAAATATTTTATTGCCGTCGGAATGGTGACAGATCATGTTTTGATGCCGTGGTAAAAAACCATCCGATTTCATCTCAAAAGATTCGTCTTCCAGCTGCATGATGAAAGGTGTTCCGAGGTTGATCAAATACGTATAACCGACATTGGGAAACAAGGCATCGGAAAAGCCTTGCGGATACTGTTTGTACAATTTGCCAAAATCTGTTTCCCAAAAAAAGTCAATAAAATGAGACAAGGACTTTTTTGCCTTTTTCCGATGGTAGCGCAATTCAAAGTGATCTTTATGAAAAAATTCTACATGCTGCACCGGTTAAAGATAAGTTGTGTGTTTGATAGGCTGACCGAGTTGAAAGCTTGTTGGTATTTTAATATTCTGCCCTTACTTC
>JBQCJM010000111.1:0-2234 GCA_051952715.1 Flavisolibacter sp. | reverse complement strand
AAGGCTGATGTTGTTACTTTACATGTTCCCGAAACTGCGCAGACAAAAAATCTCATCAATAAAAGCAATCTCAAATACTGTAAAAAAGGCGCTATCATCATTAATTATGCAAGAGGGGAAGTGATAGAACTGAATGACCTGCGTAAGTATATTGAAAGTGGTCATATAGCAGGTGCAGCCATTGATGTATTTCCTATAGAACCTGAAAAAAATGGCGGCCACTTTGAATCGCCTATGCAAAATTTGCCCAATGTTATTTTAACACCGCATATTGGCGGCTCTACTGAAGAAGCACAGCAAAATATTGGCGAAGATGTAAGCAATAAACTTCTGAGTTATTTAGATAAAGGAATTTCACTTGGGTCGCATACGGTTCCTGCTTTGGCTTTGCCGCCGCAGGAAGGTAGTCATCGCATACTGCATATTCATAAAAATGTTCCAGGTGTGTTGTCTGATATAAACAGCGCCTTATCCCGCAATAAGATCAACATTGTAGGTCAATACCTAAAAACGAACGATAGTATCGGTTATGTAGTGGTAGATGTTGATAAGCAATTATCAAAACGTGCCGCCCAGCTTTTGAAAGAAGTGCCCAATACAATTAAAGTGAGACTGCTTTATTAAGATAACGACAAAGTGATGATAGACGACCGAGGCTATCTTATTATCAGTGAAAAATCAGGTAACAGTTTATCCGCCATCTATCAGCTATCATCGTTTTATCATTATTTTCCTGCCAGCGAATCCTGCATTACCTGTCGTCTTGCTGCATCAGTCCAGTCAATGATCATTTTTCTTTGTGCGTCGTTAAGCTTTGCGTCCGTATGAATCCATAAGTAAGAATCCAAAGGCATCTCGTGTTTTTTTATTTGCTCTGCTGTTTCCTGCAATTTTTTGTTTTTCCTTTTAAAGGTACCTGCAGCAAAAGTTGAAAAATTTAATTCCCGCTTTCCCTCTTGTATATGATTGTACAACCACCAGTTTACGGGTGTTATTTTGCTATACCATGGGTAATCGGTATGATTAGAGTGACAATCGTAACAAGAGGTTTTTAATAACTGCATAACACTATCGGGTACGTTTACAACATGAGTAATATCTGTTGCTGATGTTGCCGCTCCATTATTGTGTGGAGGACGGATGAATTGCGCTATCACAAGCACAATCAAAATGATGAGCAGGATTCTTTTCATATTTTGCTTTAAAACACTAATATATTTTAAAACAAGAAGAAATCATTTACTTATTAATATACGACAACATGATTTTGGTCATTTGGCTTAGGCCGGAAAGGGTAGAGGGTTTTACAAAATAGGCGCTGGCTCCCAAAGCAAGGCAGGTATTTTCGTAAAAAGGCGAATCGGAAGTACTCCAAACAATTTTTACAATTGACTGATACTGCTCTTTCCCATTAATCAGCTGCAGTATTTCTGCGCCATTCATTTCAGGAATATTGTAGTCCAGAATTACAAGGTCTGGTACGGTGTTATGATTTTCCAACTGGTTCAAAATTTTTTTTCCTGAAGAAAAAGAGAAAAATTGAATAGAGGGATCGATCTGCAAAAAAGCATCTTTTAAAAGATCCTGGTCATCTAAATCGTCTTCTGCCAAAAACACGGTAAGCGAAGCAGCAGTTAAATTTTTATCGGTCACAAATAGAATTGAATGGGCAAAGATAGCTCTTGTTTTTAAGCGGATATAAAGCTGTTCTTAAATCTTCTTAAAACCTTTACTTACAGCCGTTAAATATTTGAAAACGAATAAATTTTGAAACGTTTTTTTTATTAGGTTTGAATTCAATTACACCTCTTAACTATGAGTATAAAAAAAACGAAAGCAAACGGTGCTGAGCCAGCACCTATACCTACTATATTAGAAGAAGCGACAGTTACTCCGACAAAAAAATCCAATGGTAAGCGTCCCCAAAATTCAACTAAGTTTTTTCCCTCAGAATTAGATGGATTGATCGATCAAAGACAACTTTTAGGCGTTCTTGTAGAAGTAAAGAATGGAAACTTTGCTGTAAGAGTTCCCAATGATCAGATAGGTGTTACCGGGAAAATATATGACACTTTAAACGAGATCATCGCATTAAATGAAATATTGGTGCAGGAATTAAGCCAGGCACGCAAAATCATCGGTAAGCAAGGTAAATTAAATCACCGCGTCGAACTGCCACGTCTTGCCGGTGGCTCCTGGAGTACAGCGGTGGACTCTATCAATAGTCTTATCTC
>JBQCJM010000110.1:0-5983 GCA_051952715.1 Flavisolibacter sp. | reverse complement strand
CGGTATAAGGCAAAGCGAAAAGATTTAGCCAACTTAATACAGAAAAAGTTTGCAGTTGCCAGTTAGCAGTTAGCAATAGAGAGAGAAAGCCTCCGGTGAAATAAAAGAAGCCGATCTCGCTCCAGCTTATCCAACTAAAAAGCTTTGCTTTTTTTGAACCTAAAACAGCCGTGCAATTGGTGTTTTTCCCCGAAGAACAAATGTGCTGTAAGATAGGGTTTGATTTATCTATTTCAAACCAAAGCAGCAGACCTGTAACCACGCTGCCAGTTAGTTTAAGTAAAATCAGCAGAGATGCCCACAAACCATGAGCAGTGGTTTGTGTTAGTGAGAAAAAAATTGCTAGCAGCAGGCTAGAAAGAATGATAGCAGGAATGCGAAGGTTTTCCAAGAGTTCTATTTTTCTTTCTGATCCATAATTTTTTTGTCCTGACGTTTCAGTAGTTTCTGCCAATAATACCACCCGGCTCCAGTCTTTTATGAATTCTTCTTTGGGTTTGGCTTGCTTTTTTCCTTTTTCATCAATATAATTTACACTTCCTTTCACCGCGTTTACCAAAACAAAGCTGCCACCGCCATTTTTTGTATGCGCTATAAAGGGTGTTGGTAATTGTTCAAGATTTTGTGGTTCGATGTGCAAGGCCAGGTTTTCAACCTTCCACTGCTTTAAACTATCGCTGATGCTTAACAAGCTTGGGTGGTCTGGATGCTGCTCCACTGCTTCCATCACTGCCGAAACGGTTACCGGAATTTTTAATTGCTTTATTAATTGAATGGTAGCGTTAGAAGCGTCGCTATTAGTTTTCTTTTCAAGCAATTGGTTAAGGTGCATGGGACAGCATTGTATATACTGTAATTTCTGTCTGAAAAAAATAAGCAGCCAAAAAAAGGAAGTTATAAATTATAACCAAATACCGTGAAAACACGTGGCAAATACAGTGAGATCCACATTTTTTTGCAGATTAGTTTCTTTATTATTGCCTTAATACTAATTCTATTTAATGATTTCCGGAGAAACCCTGCGCCAGCTACGAACCCTGAAAGGGGTGAAGCAAAAAACCGTTGCAAAAGCACTCGGCATCAGCCAGCCGGCTTACTGCAAATTGGAACACAGTGAACAAGTTAACGACGAAAAGCTCGTACAGGTATTTCTGTTTTAGGTTATACAATAGAAATTGCCAGTAAAATTGTTGAGAACCTGCCGCCGCTCTACTAATAACTGATGCGGCGTATCCAAACCCTTGTGCCTTAGCCATGGATACATCGATTCATTGACCGATTTCCTTCATTACAACTGTAGTGCTAAAAAGTAACGATTGTCTTTTACTTCAATTCTTTCTACGCCTGAATAATCTTTGAAGCATGACCTGCAAACGATACAGAACAGTATGTTTCATACTGTTAATCCTTGAGATAGGAGCAAAGAATGATAGGCCTTACATGTATACCGCTTATATCTAAACCAACACCTCTTCCACCCTGCAGAACTCTTTTGCTGCAGGCAGCCGCTCCCACAAAATTTTATAGATTGTTTCCGCAATGGGTATGTCTGCTCCAATTTTTTTGTTGATGTTGTAAATACATTTGGATGCATAGTAACCTTCGGCCACCATGTTCATCTCCAATTGTGCCGACTGCACCGTATAGCCTTTTCCAATCATTGCACCGAAAGTTCGGTTGCGGCTGTAGAGAGAATAACATGTAACCAGCAGGTCGCCCAAATAAACAGAAGCGGCGTAGTTAATATCTTTCTTATGCGTGAGAGAGTTTGTTTTTTGATGCTCGCCCACCACCATGTGCTGGGCACCTACTTTGCGCAGAAAGCCGGCCATTTCATCGGCACTGTTGGCAATATAAACGCTCAAAAAATTATCGCCGTATTCTAAACCATGGGCGATGCCGGCACCCAGGGCATAAATATTTTTTAGCACAGCGGCATACTGCACGCCCAGGATATCGGTGTTTACAATGGTATTGATGTAACTTGTTTTGAACAAATCCGCTATGTCCGTTGCCTTGGCTTCGTCAGTTCCTGAAAATGTAAGGTAGGAAAGCTTTTCAGCCGCTACTTCTTCGGCGTGGCAGGGGCCTAATACAGCGAAATAATTTTGAAGTGGCAGATCAAACTGTTTATTCAGGTAGTCGTTCAATAAAACATCTTCTCCGGGCACCAGCCCTTTAATGGCAGAAAGAATTTTTTTATTTTTCAGCGAAGTTTTATCGATGCCTTCCAACACCTGCTGTATATAAGCTGAAGGTACAGCCATTACAACAAGATCAGAGCCATCCACCACGTCCTGCACACCATGGTGAAGGTTTAATATAGATATATCAAAATAAGCAGAAGGCAGGTAATTAGGATTATGCCTGCGTTTTTTTATTTGTTCTATAGAAGTTTCATTACGTATCCACCAATTGACCTTGTGACCATTGTCTGTCAATATCTTTATTAAAGCCGTAGCCCAACTTCCGTTGCCAATAACGCCGATGTTGAAATTAGTTTGCATGTTCTTTGGTTCATAGGTCATAGTTCATGGTTCATTATTATAGGCAACTATAATGCGTTCATATCATGAACTTATTTCTCAAACAATTTATCCTGCGAAACGATCTGCACTCTGTTGCCGCTGCGCAGCGTTTTGCTAATAGCATTGTATGGGCCTGTTACTATTTGTTCGCCTTCTTTTAAACCGCTGGTAATTTCAATATAATTAATGTCCTGTATGCCGGTGGTTACTACCCTTTTTTCAATTTTACTGTCGGCGCCGACTACAAAAACCACTTCTTCCAGTTCGTCGCTGGCTACCGTATTGGTGGCATCATCAGCATTGTCATCCGTGCTTTTTTTCTGTTGCTTTTTCTTGTCTTCGATATTCGTATCGGTTCCTTTAACTCTTGCCGCCACGGCTGCAATGGGCACACTGATCACATTGTCTGTTCTTTTGGTTTTAATATCGGCGCTGGCGTTCATACCCGGCCGGAAAGGAAACTTTTTGGGATGTGAAGGATCAATTAAATCCTGGTAAGAAGCCGGATCGACACGAATGTGCACTTCATAGTTAGTAACATCGTTGGCGGAAGTTGCTACGCCTGTTTTAGTGCTACTGGCAATTTGCGTAACAGTGCCTTTGAATTTTCTTTTGTTATATGCTTCTACTTCTACATCCGCCGAATCGCCAATGCTAACTTTCACAATATCATTTTCACCCACATCCACCCGTACTTCCATAGAACTCATATCGGCTACCCGCATCATTTCTGTACCTACGTTAAAGCTATTGCCTGCTACCCTTTCACCTTTTTTTACGCTTAGTGAGGATATAACACCGCTCATAGGTGCTACAAGCGTTGTTCTTCCCAAGTTTTTATTGGCTTCTTCAAGGCTGGTGCGGCTGCTTTGGGTGCCGGCCTGCAGGCTTTTTATATTTTGCAGGGCCGCATTGTATTGTGCCTGTTAACTGCGGTATTTTGTTTCGTACTGCTCCAGTTCAGATTTTGAAATCACTTTTTGATCGTAGAGATCTTTATTGCGTTCGTAAGAAATTTTGTCCTGATTTAACTGTACTTTCAATGCTTCCAAAGCTGCCTGGCTGTTGGCTACAGTAGCCTGCGACTGCGCTACCCTTGCCGCTGCTTCATCCCGCTGCGAAGAATAAATATCGGCGTAGATCTTTGCCAGCACCTGGCCTTTTTTCACACTATCACCTTCCTGTACATCCAGTTCGGTAATTTCGCCTGATATATCAGGACTTATTTTTACTTCCACTTCGGGGTATACTTTCCCGCTGGCTGTTACGGTTTCAATAATGGTTCGCTTCTGCGCTTTTTCAGCCGTTACTTTCACGCCTTCGTTGGATGAGCCACTGAACGCCTTTGCTACTACCAAAAGAACAATCAGCACACCCAAGCCTATTAATATCCATTTAACTGTTTTATTCATACACCCTAAATCCCAAAAGGGACTTTTTAATTTCCATACTTTGAAGAAACATTGCTGTTGTTGACTTCTTGATACAGAAAGGTTATAAAATTATTTATCCGTTTTTATGTTATACTTTTTTATCTCACGCAACAGCGCAGCGTTGCAAACCAATTCTATCACACCCGTTACAGCTTCAATCCCTCTCCTTTATAAAACTCTAATACTTTCATTTTAAAAACATAGTCGTATTGCGCCAGCAGGCTTTGCTGCCTGGCCCCATACAAATTGTTCTGAGTGGTGATCAGGTCAATGGTATTGAGCAAACCCACATTATATCTCTTAGAAGCAAAATCAAATGCTTTCTGGTTGGCCTGCACGGTTTTAGTGGCAGCAGCAAATTTTTGCATGGATGTAGTTACATCGGTGTACGCCTTATAAATGTCCTGTTTTAGCGACTGGTTGTCTAACTGCTGTTGCAGTTGTAAACCTTGCAGGTTCAACTTTGATCTTTCGTAAGCTGTGCGCAAAGAACCTCCATTAGCAATAGGCACACTTACGCTCAGGCCAATAGATTGCCTGAAATTTTGATCTAACTGACTGAAATATGGAATTTTTCCGTAAGTATAATTGGAGAAAGGCTGCAAGGGGAATACATCGTATTGTGTTCCCGCCACATCCACCTTGCCCAATGGTGCCGTAACCGTAGTAGAACCTATAATGGTTTGAGCCCGGTTGTTATAGCTGGTGCCCAGGCTACCAAAAATGGAGAAGGTTGGATACATAGCGCCTTTGGCAGAGGCTACAAACTTTTCACCTGCTTTAATTCTTAAATCATTCACTCTTTGCTGCGGCAGGTTTTTAACTGCCAGTGCATACACTGCTTCGGGTTGTAAAGAAGCCAGGTCTTCGAGTGGTATGGTAGCTATGTTAGGAGCTTCAATATCAAATGGCACACCCGCATCCAGGTTAAGATAAGCTTTCAGTAAAAGCAATGCTTGTATGCTATTGCCTTGCGCTGTCACCAGGTTAGAGCTATCGTTAGCTAATTGCGCTTCCAGTTGTACAGCATTGAGTTCTGGCACACTGCCTGCATTTACCAGCTTCCTCGTATTCTCTAACTGAGAGGCCGTTTGTTGCACCTGTATTTCACTTACTCTTATTTGTTCTCTTGCCAGCAACACCTGCAAGTAAGCACCGGCAACGTTAAGCGAAACATCATTCCTTAGCTTTTCTACATTGGCAAATGCTGCCTGTGCTTCAAATGCGTTGCCTGCCCTATTGTTCCTTTTACTGTTCCAGTTAAATAAATCAGCTCCTGCCTGCAAACTAAAGCCACTAGAGAGATAACCTTGTGTAATCAGATCGAAGGTTACGGGATTTTGGTTACGGCCCGAGCTATAAGCCACGTCGCCATTCAGGTTGGCTGAAGGGTACATGGACAGCGTACTTTGTTTGAAGGTTAGTTCTGTCAGCCTTGCCTGAACATCCTGTTGCCTGATGGAGATATTATTGGCTGATGCATATGCTATGCATTTCCGAAGATCCCATTTTTCCTGCGCCTGCACAAAAAAAGCAGCAAGCAAACATAAGCATAGAGCAAGTGGCTTCATGACTGTAAAAATATTGAAAAGAAGATTGCGGTAGACTGTTTTTACTATTTGAAACGCAAAATCTTTATAAAGCATTTAGTATGCAGTTATAAAAGATTAGACGAATGGTTTGAAGTGTGCCAATTACGATTCGTTATACTTTTGCTAATGCCTGCTCCAGATCTGCAATGAGATAAGCCGGATCTTCAAGTCCTGTGTACATGCGTATGTATTGATGTTCGATATTACTTGCATTAAAATCTCCAGGCAAGATACCAGCACATTTAGGCAGCACCAGTGATTCGTGCCCACCCCAACTGACGGCCATAAAAAAATGCTTCAGTGATTCGCAAAAATTAGTGATGGATTCTATTGTTCCGTTTTTCAAAGTAAAAGTAAACAAGCCGCAGGCGCCACTCATTTGCTCTTTGGCCAGTGCATATTGCGGAAACGATTCATCAAAGGGAAAAAT
>JBQCJM010000109.1:0-6582 GCA_051952715.1 Flavisolibacter sp. | reverse complement strand
AGTACCTATTTAGGAAAGTTTACCCAGGATTCGACAATAGATGTGAGAAGTAATAGTGAGTTTTCAATCCCCTTTTCCGGAACTATATCGCTACAAACGGCACTGAATATGAACCTTGATTCGCTGGCCCGGAAGGATATTTTATTAAAGGCTGATGGATCTGTGAAGGTAGGAAAGGCAGGTATTTATATCACAAGGCCCATTCATTACCAGGAGCTACACCGGTTGGATGAAATAAGACTTAAATAAAAAAAAGCCCCGATGGGGGCTTCAAATCTTTTCTGCTGACACACATTAATGCTTTGGCATACCGCCGCCATCTTCCGGCTTTTTGCAGCATTTTGGAAGTGCCTTGTAAGCTTCCGGATTGGCCTTTATTTCATTGGCATCATAACCGGCATTGGCAATAGCTGCTTTTAAAACTTCTTCGTTTGTGCGGTCTGTAACGTATTTAACAGTCACCTCGTGACGCTTATAATTAGCATTTACCATTGTAACGCCATCGTACCTTTTCAAATAATCCTCAATCTTTTTCTTGCACATTTCACACTGAACCGTAGGCGTGCTGATCTTTGCAGTTTGTACAGCCTTTGTTTGCGCAGAAGAAGCCAGGCTTAAAAAGCTACCCATAAGCGCCGTAAATAATAGTTTTTTCATAAAGAAGATTGTTTTAACGAATTTAAGAAAGTCCGCCCCAGTTGGCGGGGTCGTTTCTCCAATTTAACAAAATTTCCTGCTCTGTCGGCTGGATAAGGCCCTTTTTTTCAGCCAGATTTAATAGTGAAGGGTAGTCTGTAAGTGATATAAAAGGCACAAAAGCCCTTTCAAAGGCTTCTTTAGCTATTTGAAACTGGTAGGTGAAGATAGAAACCATACCAATAACCTCTACTTCGTTTTGTCTTAGCACATCCACTACCTGTAAACTGCTTTTGCCTGTAGAGATTAAATCTTCTAACACTACTACTTTCTGGCCTTTTTTAAACTGGCCTTCAATCTGGTTTCCTAAGCCGTGCTCCTTGGGTTTCGGACGTACGTAAATAAACGGAAGCTTCAACTGGTCAGATACCATGGCTCCCCAAGCAATGCCCGCTGTGGCTACACCTGCCACCAGTTCAGCATCGGCAAACTTTTCGAAAACCACATTACACAGTTCGCTTTTAATATAATCCCTGATGTAAGGAAGAGATAAAACCTTGCGGTTATCGCAATAAATAGGACTTTTCCAGCCACTGGCCCAGGTAAATGGAGCCTTCGGACTTAACCGGACGGCATCGGCTTGCAACAATTTTTCAGCCGTAACAAGAGCATCTGTCATGCCGCGAAGGTATTTGAATATCAAACAAGGAACAAGGATACAGAATGGCATGATACATCCTGCTGATTGAAAACCAATGCACCTGGGCAGCTTTTAATTGATATTTTTATCCTCGCTCTTCTACGCTACAACTGAAACAATACATTTGCTTATGCAGAAAACAATCTACTTCCATAACAAACCCCTCTTTTTGGTTGATGCCTTAACAAAGGAGGTAGAAGAATATTTGCATCATGAAGAAACTGTTTTTATTGACGAATTGAATTCGCACACCGTAAAGGCTATGATCTATGAAATGGAGCAGCCACAGATATTAAGAGGTGTTTTTCTACATGAAGACGTTAATGCTTTATTAAACAGCTTCAAAAAAAAGCTTTCACTGGTATTGGCCGCCGGTGGCTTTGTATATACAGATGATAAACATTTGCTACTGATCTTTCGCCGTGGAAAATGGGATCTGCCCAAAGGCAAATTAGATGAGGGCGAAGACCTCTCCGCCTGCGCCATTAGAGAAGTGAAAGAAGAAACAGGATTAAGCAATGTCAGGCTCGAAGAACCTCTTTGTGTTACCTATCATACCTATCACCAATATGGCGAGCATATTTTGAAAGAATCGCACTGGTACATGATGAAAAGTGCAAAAGATGCTTTCATTCCACAAACAGACGAAGACATTGAAAAATGCGAATGGGTTCCACTGGATGCAATAGCTTCTTACATGGATAATACCCATGCTTCCATCTTAGAAGTTGTGAAGGCAGGTATAAAGCATTTGTGAAAAACAAAGTAGTAACCAATAAGAGGCCTGTTTGCCAGAAAGCTTTTGGTCTCTCTAAGGCTTATGCAAATAAAATCTTTGGATCGGACTGGTGAATGGTTTTTAACACTACATCGGGTACAAATTGTGACACGTCGCCGCCATAGCGTAACACATCACGCACCAAAGTGGAAGCCACCGAAGTATATTTAGGCAGGCAGGTTAAAAAAACCGTTTCAATGTTTTCATCAAGGCTACGGTTCATATCGGCAATGGCCTTTTCGTACTCGAAATCATTCACATAACGAATTCCCCGTATTATATAATTAGCATTGATCCTTTTACAACAGTTCACGGTAAGCCCTTCGTAGATGACCGCTTCTATTTTTGATTCATTCTTAAATATTTCTTCCAGCCACTTTATCCTTTGCTCTGCCGAAAACATGGGCTTTTTGTTGGAGTTAATGCCAATGCCTATGTACAATTTATCAAACAATGGCAACGACCGCTCAATAATATCAAGATGCCCAAAGGTCACAGGATCGAATGTGCCGGGAAATAAAGCTATGCGCATGGAATAAAATTGAATGAAAAACTGTTGTTAAGTTAAGCGAAATAAAAAGACAATAACACGGCAACGAATTACACAAATGATAATGCACCTATCAAGCTGCGAATGATCAGGACGAACTTCTTTCTCCTGCCAGCAAATACAAGGCAGCCATGCGAACGGCTACACCATTCTCCACCTGTTGCAAAATAATAGACTGATCGCTGTCGGCCACATCGCTGTCAAGTTCCACACCACGGTTAATGGGACCAGGATGCATGATGGTTATTTTTTTATGCAGTCCGTCCAATATCCTTTTATTAATGCCATAAGCCAGGTTGTATTCTCGTAACGACGAAAATAAAACCTGGTTCTGTCTTTCCAGTTGAATACGCAACACATTAGCCACATCGCACCATTCCAGGGCCTTTTTTAAATTATACTCCACACGAACGTTGAAAGCCTCCTGCATATATTTTGGAATGAGTGTGGGCGGGCCGCAAACCACTACCTCCGCTCCCATTTTGGTAAGCAAATAAATATTGCTTTGCGCCACACGGCTGTGCATAATGTCGCCGATAATTGCCACACGAACACCCGCTAATGTTCCGTGTTTTTCCATAATGGAAAGCGCATCCAGCAAGGCCTGCGTGGGATGTTCATTAATACCATCACCTGCATTGATAATAGCCGCAGGAATGTGTCTCGCTAAAAAATGCGGAGCGCCACTGGCACTATGCCGCATCACCACCATATCTACTTTCATAGATAAAATGTTGTTCACCGTATCTAAAAGCGTTTCGCCTTTTGATACCGAAGAACCTGATGCACTGAAGTTAATAGTGTCGGCAGACAAACGTTTTTCGGCCAGCTCAAAAGAAATACGTGTACGGGTTGAATTCTCGTAAAATAAATTCACGATGGTTACATCCCTGAGCGAAGGAACTTTTTTAATTGGCCGTTGTAAAACTTCTTTGAATTGCTTTGCGGTGTCGAGTAATAGAGATATATCTGCCGGAGTAAGGTCTTTTATTCCTAATAGATGTCGGGTAGAAAGCGCCATTAAAAATCAAAGATAAAGGAATTAGAGTTTGTGGTTTGAAGTTTATAGTTTGAAGTTTTCGTAGTGCAGTTTCTTCAAACCAAACGTAATTCTCACAGCTCAAAGCTCGTGGCTCGCAACCTCTCTCAATCAATCAAAATCACTTCATCCTGTCCATCTTTCTCCTGCCACAATACTTTTACTTTTTGTGTAACAATGGAATCAATGGATTTGCCGGTATAATCGGGCTGTATCGGTAATTCGCGGCTGTACCTCCTGTCAATCAAAACCATCAGCTCTACTTTTTGCGGACGGCCAAAATCCATTAAAGCGTCCAACGCAGCCCTGATGGTTCTGCCGGTGTACAGTACATCATCAATCAACACTACCCTTTTGCCTTCAATGGAAAAAAGAATATCGGTTTTGTTCGCCACATGCAATTCCTTGCGAATGTCGTCACGGTAAAAGGTAATGTCCAACTTGCCGTATTCAATATTAGTGGTGCTGGCTTCCGCTTTAATTTCTTTCACAATGCGGTCAGATAAATAAATGCCTCTTGGCTGCATACCGATCAACACCGTATTATCCAACGCCACATGATTTTCTAAAATTTGATTTGCCAGCCGTTTAATGGTAAGTTGTATTTGCTGGCCATTCAGTAATGACTTCAAAAGAGAAATTTTTATAAAAATAGGCATTAGAAATCAGACATGGATTGAGAAGGGTTCCAGGGTTATAAATTTGCTTTCTTCATCTTTGCAAAAATTAAATGAGAAAGCATGACAGTGAAAGCAGTGATTTTTGATCTTGACGGAACCCTTATTGATAACAATTCGTTTCACCTTAAATCCTGGATACAATATTTAAAGAACCAGAACCGCGAAATCTCGGAAGAAGAATATAAGGCCAATGTAAATGGCCGCACCAATAAAGATGTGATAGAATACATCTACGGCCGCAAAATGGACGATGCCGAAGCCCTGGTGTATGCACACGAAAAAGAAGCTATTTACAGGCAACTGTACCAACAGCACATTGTACCGGTGGCCGGCCTGTTACCTTTACTACAACAATTAAAAAATAATAACATTCCTATGGCCATTGCCACATCGGGCATACAGGTGAATATTGATTTCATGTTTGAAAACATTCCTATTCGCCAGTATTTTGATGTGATCGTTAATTCATCGCATATCAGCAAAGGCAAGCCGGACCCCGAAATATATACCCGTACTGCACAATTACTAAATGTAGCTCCCGAAAATTGTTTAGTGTTTGAAGATGCTGTTGTAGGCATCAATTCGGCAAAGGCTGCAGGCATGAAAGTAATTGGCGTTCTTACCACGCATAGTGCAGCGGAATTATCTGGCGCCGATGCTTTAATAAAAGATTATACCGAACTAACAGGAGAAAACAGCTTTGAAGCAATGACAAAGGCTTTATAATACAGTAGCGGTATGGTTTTTTAAAGCATAAGATCAAACCTTATAACATGAAATGGTTGTTGCTATTTTCCATTTTTCTTGTTTCCTGCGGGCACAATAATGAACCTGCTACTGCTGGTGACGATACAACAAGGCAGCAAACGAATGTTGATACAACGGCTGTTTCCCAACAACAGCCCGCTGCCAACAAACTTATTGTACCCGGCGAAAGTGTTGGCCAAACCAGCATTGGCACTGATGCTGCAACTCTCGCAACCATTTTAGGCAAACCCGATGCAAGCGATGCAGCCATGGGCAAAGCATGGCTTACCTGGAATGGAAAAAAAGATGAACATAACAACATTACCACCCTCAATATTTACACTACTTATAAAGACAGCACCATGCGGGAGAAAACGGTGCAGCAAATACGCACTACATCTTCTTACTTTTCCACTGGCAGTGGCATACAGGTATATTCCTCTTTAGCAGATATCCGTAAACAGTTTCCCGCCATTAAAAAAGTGGCACAGTATAATGATGATGGCCGCAACATTGTTATTTATGATGATAAAGAAATGGGAATTGCTTTTGAAATAGCAGCGGCCAATGAACAGCAGATTTGCACAGGCATCATTATCCATAAAAAAGGCGAAGCTGTTACCAATGTTTATATGTTTCTGCACCCAGGCATGAAGTTGTATTAATGGCACAAAAACCATAGCTAATGGCTTCTCTATAGCCAGGCTTTTATCACCAACGCGGCACAGCGCTTTGAAATACTTTTAATCCTTAGTACTTTACACCCTCAATCCGTAAATCCAAACCCATGAAAAAGGCAACCTGCTTTTTTATACTGCTGGCTTTATTGCACATAGCAAAAGCCCAACCATCGAACGATACTACCGGCAACCTGGTAGCGCAAAAAGAAAACATCATTAAGGAAGGCACCATCATCAAGATAGAAAACCTTGGATGGAAAGTCAATTCGGAGTTAGCCGAACTGCGCCCCACCATTTCTGCCGATGGCAATCATTTGTTTTTCATTTGTGAAAACCATCCCCTCAATACAAAATACAATTCGGTACGCAACTCGCAGGACATTTGGTATGCTCACCGCGATACCTTTGGTAAATGGGGCGAAGCCGTGCACATGGGTTATCCATTAAATACTTATAACTATAATGCAGTGTATTGGATATCTCCCGACAATAACCGTCTTCTGATTCGCAATGCGTTTATTAATGGCGATTATTATGGCAATGGTGTCAGCATGTGTTACCGCCTGGCCAATGGCCGGTGGAGTGCCCCTGAAATGCTGAAGATCAAAAACTACCACAAGTACGACAATGGCAGGCAGAACGGTGCTTCTATGGCGCATGACGGGCAGACCTTACTGTTATACATGAGCGAAAAGAACGGCGACTACAACAACGACCTCTATGTATGTTTTCTGCAACCCGATGGCACATGGAGCGAACCAAAGAGCCTGGG
>JBQCJM010000108.1:0-7568 GCA_051952715.1 Flavisolibacter sp. | reverse complement strand
TCTTATTGCAGCAGGCAGAGGTTCGGTAAAGATTTTTGTACCAACAGTCTCCCGTCTTAGCATAATCTTTCTACTTTTGCGCATTCTATATTTATAGTTATGCGTAAAAAAATCTTTGCAGCAATATTTTTTGTTCTTTTCTTTTTTTATCTCCCGTTGCAATCTATGGCCTGGGGAATGCTTGGCCACAGGATTGTAGGCGAAATTGCCTCTACCTATTTAACAGCTAAAGCAAGATCTGAAATTCAAAAGATACTGGGCCACGAATCAATTGCCATGGCCAGTAACTGGGGCGATTTTATTAAATCGGACACTGCGTATAGGTACCTGAGCCCATGGCATTATGTGAATTTTGAAAAAGGATTAAGCTATCAGCAAATGAAAGATTACCTGAAAACTGATACGGCTGCCGATGCTTATACAAAACTGAATTTCCTGACAAAAGAATTGAAGAAAAAAAATTTACCAAAGGATAAAAAAGTAATGTATCTGCGTTTGCTGATTCATATAGCGGAAGACCTAAGCCAGCCGCTACATGTGAGCCCGGTAGGGACCGCAGGCGGTAACGACATAAAGGTGAACTGGTTTAGTACACCTTCAAACCTGCATCGTGTTTGGGACGAAAACCTGATTGAATACCAGCAACTGAGCTATACTGAATATGCAAAGGCAATCAACTTCCCTACAATTTCTCAAAAAAAGATATGGATCAAACAACCGGTTACGGCATGGTTATATGATTCCTATACTATTGCACAAAACCTGATTGATAACGCACCTGCTGCCAATGCAAGATTGGGTTATGAATATAACTTCAATCATGTAGCAACATTAAATGAGCAACTGTTGAAAGGCGGGATTCGTCTGGCCGGATTGTTGAATGAAGTGTTTAAATAAAACGTTCTTAGAAAGCGTAGGCTTTTCAACTTCATGGTATCAAAATTGCAATAGGGTGAGTAAATATTTTCTATGAAGAAAGCAGCCCTGCTTACAAGCTTTGCTTTTATCTCGTTTTTGTGTTTTGCCCAAAGAAGCAACGTTCAATTCGGCATAAAAGGAGGAGTGAATATTGCTGATTATAATATTCACACCGCCGATCCAAGAATAGGTTTTCATGTTGGTGCACTGGCACACATACATACGCACAATCCTAAATTAGCTATTCAGCCTGAAATAGTTTTTTCAACCCAGGGCGCCAAATTCTCCGACGGAACAGAAGAAGTTGATTATATCAATGTCCCTTTTTTACTCCAGTACCTGGGCCGTGGCGGTTTACGTTTAGAAACAGGCCCGCAGGTAGGAGCTTTAGTTTCGGTAAAATTTGACAATAACAATGGTGTGGAATACAGTGAGAAAAACAGTTTTAAGCAAAGTGACCTGAGTTGGGTTTTTGGTATTGGCTTTATCTCAGCTTCAGGACTTGGTTTTGATGCCCGTTACAATCTTGGGCTTAGCGATATTACGAAAGGTAGGGGCAACGTAAAAAACCAGGTGTGGCAGCTAGGCCTGTTTTACCAATTCCGTCCCTGATATTATTCATCTTTAATTATTTTTTATGCAGATTGACAGAAATAATGCTTGTAACAGAAATGAAGAGCCGCAAAAACAGGAAAGTAAAAAAGAACAGCATAATCCTTTCAAAAATGCCGATCAAAAAAACGAAAGCCGGGAGCAAACGCCGGAAGAAGAAGCAAGGACTGAACAACAGCGAAAAGAAACCTTAACCGAACGTGATTAAGAGAATTTTCAAGGTCGGCCAGGCAATCTCTTCTTATTGTTTCCTTCTTCTTTTGTTAAATAATCATTAACTCACTTAAGTGTAAAATGAGTTGGGCATCGTAATTTAAATCTTTGTAATCCTTTACAGACAAGCGTTTCAGCTTATCCTAACTTCTTTTGTTATAGTAATACTTAGCACATATCGGCTTCACATCTTTGTATGGTATATATAATTTTACACTGGAATTATTCAAGTGCCTACCGTAACATTCTGCCAGGAGTTTAGTAAAAGTTTCAATTGATATAGCAAGCAATTGATGACAGTTTGCTGTTTTTTACAGCTAACCTTTAATAAAAATTTTAAAAACAAGATCAACAGAAGTTTATGAAAAGCGGTGAAAGACATTCTCAAAATGTAACAGGCCTAAGAGCCTTGCCTGCATCTCAAAGGCCGGTTGAATACCAGCATGTTTCAATAAAACATAACCATTTTGCTACTGAAACAAACCTCTTACAAATGAAGGAAACAACTGCAAAGATCAGCAGACGTTATTCTTTTGATGATAATGGTGGTGGCTACCTGGGCTTATAATTAACATCGCCGTTTAATTTTCCTACCGCAGCCTCGCTTTACAAACTGCGGTGTTTACTTTGTTGTTGTCAGCTTCTCAAGCCGTCTATTTACTGCCAAGTTCCTGTTCATAAGGCGGCTTCCACTTCATTTATTTTGCTTTTACCAGCGAAAATTTTCTCCGTCAACTGCATAAAGACAACTCATATTTTCAAGGCATTTATTTTTTAATTGTTAAAGGAAGTTTAAGAGCTTACATAAAAAAACCCACTGTAGAAACAGCGGGTGCTAACGATTGCTTGCTATATGAATAGAGAAAATTAAATCTCGCTTAATAAGAATTTCTTAACAATGTGCCGCACAATCTGTCATTGTGCGTTTCTTTTGTAAAAGTAGGATGTGTTATTTTCGCAATTAAAATAAAATAGCAACAGATTTACAATGCTGAAATTGGATTTCATTTTCTGAAAGCCTTGCCAGCATTGAGTTTCATAAGAAAATCTATACGATGCCCAACCGGTCAGCCGATCCATTATTTCAATTGATACGATCCTTACAAAAAGCAGAGAAGCGAAATTTCAAGCTTTATATTCAACGTAATTCCGCCAACAAAGACCTTAAGATCATCCAGCTCTTTGATGCGCTTGATAAAATGGATGACTATGATGAAGCTATGTTGTTGAAAAAAAATCCTGCTATAAAAAAGCAACAATTATCGAATATCAAAGCGCATCTCTATAAACAACTTTTGTCAAGTTTGCGTTTGCTAAAAAGCGAAGAAAGCATAGATATGCAATTGCATGAACAACTCGATCATGCACGCATTTTATATAACAAGGGACTTTATCTGCAAAGCCTTAAAATATTAGATAAGTTAAAAGAGCTTACACATTTATACAACCAGGATAGTTTTTTGATACAGATCATATCACTTGAAAAAAAAATTGAAACGCTTCATATCACACGCAGTATGCAGGACAGAGCTGACAGGCTTGCGTTTGAAGCTGTTGAAATAAATGAGAAACGGCGTATGATCACGAAGCTTTCTAATCTTGCCCTGCAATTGTATAGCTGGTATATAAAAAACGGTCACGCAAGAAATGAAGCTGATGAAGTGGATGTGAGAATGTTCTTTAAAGAATCGCTGCCGCCTGATGCACACCTGCAAACAGGATTTTATGAACGTTTGTATTTATGCCAAAGCTATTGCTGGTATGCATTTATACGACAGGACTTTTTGATGTATTACAAATACACGCAAAAGTGGATGAACCTTTTTCTGGAACAACCGCAAATGATAAAGGTAGAAACAGGTCATTACATTAAAGGAATGCACAACCTGCTGAATGCTCATTTTGATTTACGTAATTATCAGCAGTTCGATCTTGTGTTAAAGCAGTTTGAAGCGTTCGCAGCATCAGACACAGTTAATCACAATGACAACAACCGCATCCAAACCTTTGTCTATCTTAATACAGCCCGCATGAACCAGCACTTTATGCTGGGAACGTTTAACGAAGGGCTTTCCTTAGTGTCGTATATCGAAGAAAAGCTGGATGAATATTATTTGTATTTAGACCGTCACCGCATATTGGTGTTTTATTACAAAATAGCTTCTCTTTATTTTGGCAACCAGGATTACGAAACTTCGATAGATTATTTGCAGAAGATCATTAATTGGAAAGTGGATCTTCGAAATGATTTGCAATGCTATGCCCGTCTTATGCACTTACTGGCACATTACGAATTGGGCAATTACGACATTATGGAATATCTCACCAAATCGGTTTACCGCTTTATGGCTAAAATGGGCAACCTCACTGTAATTGAAGAAGAGATGTTTGCCTTTATTAGAAATACTTTTCACTTATCCCCAAGAAAATTAAAACCCGAGTTTGAAAAACTGTTGAACAAAATAAAAAGGCTTGAGAAGAATCGTTTTGAAACAAGGGCCTTCGCTTATCTCGATATTATTTCCTGGCTGGAGAGCAAGGTGTACGAAAAGCCTATGCATTTTGTAATAAAGGAAAAGTACCTGAGTGCTAAAAAGAGAAATTATTAATTTGGATGAATCAACTCGTGTAAAGAATGCGTCGAAAAACAACGAATAGCGGCTACGGATCTTTTTTTATGGATGATTCTCTGATCACCAATTCTGTTTCCAAAATTTTTGTTTCAAATTCGGTTACGGGCCGTTTACTTTCTATTATTTGAATTAAAAATTCGATAGCGGTTTGTCCTATTTCAAAAGCGGGTTGGCGTACCACCGTTAAAGCAGGAGAAAAAAGATCTGCAAGTCGTGTATTGGTAAAGCCTGTAAAGCCCACTTCTTTTTTTTGTTTCATTTTTTTCAATACACTAAAACAAACCGTTGTAAGTCTGTCGCCTGCGGTAAATATGGCATCCGGTTTTGTTTTTGATTTGAATAAACTGTCCATGGCTTGCTGCACTTCGTCCAATACCATTCCTCCGTGCATGCAATATTGCACCAGGCTTTCATTGAAGGCAATCTTATGTTTTGCTAAAGCATCCTGGTAACCTTGAAGCCGTTCTTTGGTAATAGATAAGTAGGGCGAGCTGGTAATGTGTCCAATTTTTTTAAAGCCCTGGAAAATTAAATGCTCTGTTGCATGAAAAGCACCAAGATAATTATTGGCAACTACTTTATGTGTTTCTATTTCATCGGTCACCCTGTCAAAAAAGACGATTGGCAAACCTTTTTCATGCAGTTCTTTTAAATGTGAGAGGTCAACGCTTTCACTGGAAAGAGAGATTAGCAAACCATCCACACCACGGGAGGCAAGGTGCTGCACGTTTACTTTTTCTCTTTCACCCGACTCATGGCTTTGTGTAATAATAACATGATAGCCGCAATTGTAAGCAATAGATTCGATACCATTAATAGCCTGGGAGAAAAAATTATTAGCGATCTCGCTTACCACAACGCCAATAGCCCTGGTTCTTCTTTCTTTTAGGCTTAAGGCAATAGGATTGGGACGATAATTAATTTGTTCGGCATATTCCAACACCTGTTTTTTTGTTTCAGCGCTGATTTCGTAACTGCCACGCAAAGCCCTTGACACAGTGGAGGTAGAGAGGTTTAGCGCTTTGGCAATATCTTTTATGGTGACGCTGTCAAATTTCATTATGAAAATAGTTAGGCTCTTTTTAAAATCTGTTTAAAAGTATTGAATTTCTATCTACTGCCAGATTTGCAAACGTTGTCGGTAACGATTGCGTAAATAAATTTTTTAAATCTGCTTGCCAACAACAAATATCTGTTTAGACTTGTTAAGTGGACAGGATGAAAACTCATTTTATAAAATGAGTTAAGCAAGGGTGATGTAGTTGATTTTTGATTGCACCATCGATCTGAAACTAAAAACTATCAAGCTTGTATATGAAAAGAAAATTTTATCTCTCTCTGATTGCCTGTTTTTCTTTTGCCTTTGCATGGAGCCAGACCCGAACGGTTAGCGGCCGTGTTATTTCAGATAGTTCAGGGCAAGGGCTTGCTGATATTAATGTAACAGTGAAAGGCACCAATACAGCAACGGCTACAAACAACCAGGGCCGATTTACCATTTCAATTCCCAACAGGAATAATGTGGTTCTGGTTTTTAGCTCTGTTGGTTATAGTCCACAGGAGATTTCGGTTGGTGATAAAAGCAATTTGAATGTAACTATGCACAGCGTTGCCGAGGCGTTGGATGTAGTGGTTATCGGTTATCAAACGGTTAGGCGCAGAGATCTGACAGGTTCTGTTTCTTCGATAGGTGCAAAACAATTAAAAGATATTCCTATTAATTCTGCAGCGCAGGCACTTGCAGGAAGATTAGCAGGTGTGCAGGTTACAGGTACAGAGGGAACACCTGATGCCGATGTTTTGATTCGTGTAAGAGGTGGTGGGTCTATTACGCAGGATAACTCGCCCTTGTATATTATAGATGGGGTGCAGGTAGAAAATGCCTTGTCTGTTATTTCGCCACAGGACATTGAAACAATTGACGTTTTGAAAGATGCATCGGCCACTGCTATTTACGGTGCCAGGGGTGCGAATGGCGTTGTTATTATTACCACTAAAGGTGGACGTAATCAAAAACCTGTTATTAGTTATAATGGTTTGGTAGGCGTTGATAAACTGGCAAACAAACTCGATGTGATGAATCCTTACGATTTTGTTCTGTATCAGTATGAGAGAAGCCGTGGCAACAGTACATCGGAAAAAGATTTTCAGGAAACATACGGAAGGTTTGAAGACCTTGACCTATATAAATATGTTCCTTTTGCAGACTGGCAGAATGAAATGTTTGGCCGCACTGCTATGAGGCAATCGCATAATGTAAGCCTGGCTGGTGGCAGCAATGGTACTACTTATAATTTAAGCCTTACTTACAACAAACAGGAAGGTATTCAGCTTGGTTCAGACTTTGACCGCAAACTTGTTAGCTTCAAATTTGATCATCAATTCAGCAAGATGCTTAAAGTTGGATTTAACACACGATATAATAATACAACAGTTGAAGGCGCAGGTACTTCCAATGCAGGTTCTTCTTCTACCAATCGTTTGCGTCACAGTGTAAAATACAGGCCCTTCCTTTTGCCCGGACAAAACCTGCTTGACTATGATGAAGCTTATGCCGATCAAACCAATGCCAACAGCCTGGCCCTTGTAAATCCCATTTTATTGAACGAAGCAGAGTATAGAAGAAATTACAGCAACCTTATTAATTTAAGCGGGTATGCAGAATTAAAATTTACCGATTACCTCAGTTTTAAAAGCACAATTGGTGTTGATAATTACGCCCAGCGCCAGACTGCGTTTGATGACACTATCACAGGCAATTCGAGATTAAATGGCGCAGGTATGCCGCTGGCAAGTATTGGCAATTCAAATCGTGTTACACTGAACAATTCCAATGTGCTTACGTTCACCAATTCAAAATTGAGCGGTGATTTTAATCAAAAAAATAAAATATCTTTTTTAATAGGACATGAAATCTATCAAACAAAAACGATTGGGCAAAACCAGTTAGCAAGAGATTTTCCCATAGGTATTACACCGGAAAAAGCATTAGGGAATATGAATCTTGGAACCAATTATATCAGTAATTCACAATTGCCTTCCTATCAAAACGAAAACCACCTGGTTTCTTTTTTCAGCCGGTTGATGTATGACTACGATCAGCGGTTTCTAACGCAGTTCACTGTAAGGGCTGATGGCTCTTCTAAATTTGCACAGGTAAATAAATGGGGTTATTTCCCTTCGGGCTCTGTG
>JBQCJM010000107.1:0-2569 GCA_051952715.1 Flavisolibacter sp. | reverse complement strand
TCAGGATGAGAATTAGGCCATCAAAATGACTTATCAGGCTTCTAATCATTTTATTGCTTAACCTCATCATCATCCCCGCACCAACCCAACAAATTGTTATTTTACCAACCGGCATTAGGCGCTGTCTTTTTTAAACGCTTATTTTGAAACATGAAAAAGATTTTCCTTCTTTTATTTTCTGCAATTTCTTTTGCAACTGCGTTTGCACAAGCGCAGGAAGCTACACCACAGGAAACGGCCCGCAACTTTATGCGTTCCGGCGACTGGGATAATGCCATCCTTGTATTGAACAGGGCTTTGCAGCAAGATCCTAAAAACCTTGACCTGCAAAAAGACCTGGCCATGTCTTATTATTATAAAAGAGATTACACCCGGGCACTGGAGCAAATAAAACCTATGCTTGACCGTGACGATGCCGATGAAGTTGTTTTTCAAATTGGCGGCAATGTTTACAAAGCTTTGGAAGAAGTAAAAGAAGCCGATAAAATGTATAAAAAGGCACTGAAAAAATTTCCGAACAGCGGCCCTCTGTACAGCGAATATGGCGAACTGCTTTGGGAAAAAAAAGATTACAACGCCATTAACCTTTGGGAAAAAGGAATTGAACTGGCGCCTTCCTACGCCGGGAATTATTACAATGCTGCACTTTATTATTACTATACAAAAGATAAGATCTGGACCGTTATTTATGGAGAGATTTTCGTGAACATGGAATACCTCACCGACAGGGCTACCGAGATGAAAAAGCTTTTGTTGAAGGCTTATAAAGAAAAGTTGTTCAGCGATGTTGGCCCGGCTAAAGAACAAACAAAAAACAGCGCATTTGCTAATGCAGTATTGCAAACCTTCAATAAACAGGCATCGCTGCTTAACAAAGGTGTCAGCACTGAAACGCTGAACATGATACGCACCCGCTTCATTTTAGACTGGTACAAAGATTATGCAGCTAAGTTTCCTTTCCGTCTGTTCGATTACCAGCAGCAACTGATTAAAGACGGCATGTTTGAAGCCTACAACCAATGGTTGTTTGGCGCTGTAGAAAACCTGCCAGCATTTGACCAATGGACAAAAACCAATAACGACGCTTATACTAAGTTCACTACTTTTCAAAAGGGCCGTGTATTTAAAATGCCGAAGGGACAGTATTATCAAACACTTTAATGGTGGATGCTGAATAGTTAGTAAAGAGTAGGCTGGGAACGGTCTTTTCGTTTTGTGCTTTGTTTAAACTTGGAAGTGGATTTTTGTTCCAGGCTTGTGAATTATTATCATCTTCTCTTGCGTCGCACTCTTTTACTGTTTGCTCTTTATTCAGCATAGTCGAATCGTACTACTGTTTCCCCACCAGTCGCCTTTTTTTAGTCACTATTTTCTTATCTATGCCGAATTAGTTAATTTGTTGTTTTGAAAAGAGATTTATAATGAACCAACCTCACAGGTTATTCGATTGCCTTGCAGAACAAATGAAATTGGGTGACAATGAAGCCACGCTTGCTGCTAAAGAAAATGGGCAATGGCGCCGTTATAGTACAGCAGAAGTGAAGGATATTGTTGACAAGCTAAGCACCGGTTTGCTGGCAGCAGGTTATGGCGGTGGCGATATGTCAATTGAAGGCCGTGATAAAATTGCTGTCCTTGCCAAAAACCGTCCCGAATGGATGTTCCTTGATTTGGCCACACAGCAAATTGGCGCCGTATTGGTTCCGCTGTATCCCACCATTCACATCAATGACCTTGAATTTGTGCTGAACGATGCGCAGGTAAAAGCTGTATTTGTAAATGACGAAGAACTGTTTCATAAAGTAGAAAATGTAAGCAGCAAAATGTCAGGCATTAAAAATGTGTACAGCTTTGAAGAAGTAGGCGGTGCTTCACACTGGAAACAACTTTTATCGTTGGGTAAACAGGAGCATTACGAGGAACTGGTTACTGTGTCGGAAAAGATAACTATTGAAGACCTGTTCACTATCATTTATACATCGGGCACTACAGGTACACCCAAAGGCGTTATGCTTTCGCACAGAAATATCCTTTCTAATGTAATGGCCAGCATGAGTTGTTTTCCACCCGGCGACAATCAGAAAGCGTTGAGCTTTTTACCACTCAACCACATCTTTGAAAGAATGGTAACCTATCTCTATCTTTTCAACAACACATCTATCTATTACGCAGAAAGCCTGGAAACTATAGGCGACAACTTAAAAGAAGTACAGCCCAATATGTTTACTACGGTTCCACGTTTGCTGGAAAAGGTGTACGATAAAATTATGGCTAAAGGCAACGAGCTGACCGGCACCAAAAGAAAATTATTTTTCTGGGCACATAGCCTTGCCGAAAAGTTTGAGATCAATAATGATCAAGGGCTTTGGTACAAGCTGCAATTAGCGGTAGCCAATAAAATCATTTTCAGCAAATGGAGAGAAGCATTGGGCAATAACATTCAGTGCATTGTTAGTGGCGGCGCTGCCTGCCAGGTGCGCTTGATACGCATTTTTACTGCCGCCAAAATTATTATAATGGAAGGCTATGTCCTAACCGACACTTCGCCGGTAATTGACGTTAACAGGTT
>JBQCJM010000106.1:0-14897 GCA_051952715.1 Flavisolibacter sp. | reverse complement strand
ACAGACCATCTTTTTTGATCATGGCCGGAGCCCACATAGCTTTCTTTGCCCATTTTACGGCAGCCGTATCCACGATCTTTTCATGCTTTTGCCAATGCACACCATCGTTGCTGGAAAAAGCATCCATAAAAACCTGCTGCTCGTAAGGCGCCGAATAGGTGGGATAGATCCAAAGTGTATGATCGAAGCGTACCACTTCAGGATCGGCATACCAACCCGGAAAAACAGGATTGCCGGAAGTGGTAAGAGGTGCATGCTGCGCATTTGCCATGAAAGACATAGTGATAAGGGCAACGGTCATCCAATTTTTTATCTGCATCATAGAGGGCATATTGTTGGTGTTAAATGTAAAGGTTAAATCAATAAGTTAGCCTGCGCAGAGTTGCAATTTTTCGGGTAAGCTATCAAGCCTGTTGCATCACACCGCAATAACAAGTTGAAGGCATCTCATTCCGTTTGCTAAAATGAAAATCAAGGAAACAGTATCATTATTCATGCATAACTTCTTTATGTTTTACATTTATGTTTCATTGATAACAAACAGCCATGCAAAAACTTTTTTTTCTTCTTGTTGTAGTTTCTACATTTTTTTACTGCGCTTATAGAAAGCCCGTTGCTGTTGCCAATGCAACCACCGGAAAAATTAAGACAGGCGCCGACCAAACAGAGAAATACCTGCCTTATTTAAAAGGGAAAAGAATAGCCGTATTGGGCAACCAAACCACTATTATTGGTAAAAAGCATTTGGTGGATAGCTTGCTATCGCTTGGCGTTAACATTGTAAAAGTGTTTGGCCCCGAACATGGTTTCAGGGGCAATGCCAGTGCAGGCGTAAGTGTAAAAGATGAAAAAGACAGCGCCACGGGTATTCCCATTATTTCTTTATACGGTCCGAAAAATAAACCATCCAAAGAAGACCTTGCAGATGTTGACCTGATGATCTATGATATGCAGGATGTGGGTTGCCGTTTTTATACCAACATTAATGCACTGGCCCGTTTAATGGAAGCCTGTGCGGAAAATGGAAAAGAATTGCTGATACTTGACCGTCCTAACCCCAACGGTTATTTTGTTGACGGCCCTGTGCTGAATATGAAATTAAGATCGGGCATTGGCCAATTTCCCATTCCTATTACGCATGGCATGACGATAGGGGAGTTTGCAAAAATGATCAATGGTGAAGGCTGGCTGCCCAATGGCCTGCAATGCAGGATCAAAATAATTCCTGTTGCTAATTATGATCATGATATGCCTTACGAACTACCGGTACATCCTTCGCCCAACCTTAATACGCAACAATCAATTTTGTTGTATCCTTCCATGTGTTTGTTCGAAGGCACTATTCTTAATTATGGCCGCGGCACTTATTTTCCTTTCACCGTGTTGGGCAGCCCTGCATTGAAAGGCCAATACAAATTTTCGTTTACGCCAGTTGGTATTCCGGGCATGTCGGAAACACCCTTGTACATGAACGAGGTTTGTTATGGACTTGACCTGCGCCATTACGATGTGAGCCAGTTGCGTATAACAAAAAGGATCAACATTCAATGGATGAAAGAATTGTATAAGGCCTATCCTGACAAAGCAAAGTTCTTCGACTATAAGCAAAGCAGGGAAATAGGCAATATTGATTTTCGCACAGGCGATGCCAGGTTTAAGCAGCAGATCATTGACAATGTGCCGGACGAAGAGATACGCAAAAGCTGGGAGCCCGGTTTAAGCAATTATAAAAAAATGCGAAAAAAATATTTGCTGTATCCTTAATGCTTCCCAGCAACGAACTATGAAGAACGCCGGCGCCTAAACGAAGTGATCACCATTCCAAATAATCTTTATCACCATAAAAAAAGTTCCATCATGGCCACCAAAGTTGACTGGAGCGAAGCCATTAAACCGCTGCTAAAAAAATATAAAGGCAAAAAGCATCCGCTGGAATATCAAAATATTTACCAACTGGTAGTAATGGTTGTTTTGTCGGCACAGGATTCCGACAAAAACATCAATTCGCTGGCGCCAAAACTATTTGAAGCTTTTCCTAACATGCCATCGCTTTCAAAAGCCAGCGCCGAAACATTATTTCCTTTTATTAGCAAGGTGCGCAACTTTGGCAATAAAACGAAATGGCTGCTGCAGATGGCGCAAACCATAAAAAAGGACAGCAACATTCCGCTTACGCTTGACGAATTAGTGGCTTTACCCGGTATAGGCCGTAAATCGGCCTGTGTTATTTTGCGTGAAGCCGGCAAGCCTGCCGAAGGTGTTATTGTTGATCTGCACGTGGTGCGTGTGGCGCCGAGACTGGGCATTGCTACCGGCGACGATCCTAAAAAAATTGAAAAACAGATCATGGAGCAATTGCCGCAAAAAGAATGGGATGCAGGCATGGCCATGTCGTTTTTAGGCCGGGAGATTTGCCGTCCTCAACCCAAGTGCGAGATATGCCTGATGAGACCAGTTTGCCAGTATTACCAGGAGCTGAAGAAAATATTGTAAAGCAGGTTTCGTTTATTTGTTCATAATGCGCCTGCAGCATTTTTCCAGTAAAACTTATTACAGTAACAAGATCAAATCAATTTAAAAGCCGGTAGTAGATTATGCTATCGGCTTTTAAAAAAAGTTTTTAGTAAAAGAATTGTTCTGATTCAATCTTCCCGTCTTTTACTTCATACAACATTACCTGGTTGATCTGTATTCTTCCAAGGTCCTGCACTGTAATATCCATTTCTCTTCCAACTGCAAAATAGTTGCCGCCTATTACGGGTTGGGTGGTAGCGGCCCGGTGTACCTCCCGGATCTTTTTTACAAACGCTTCGCCTTTTTGGCGAACCTTAGCCTTGCCTTCTGCATTTTGAAAATAAGGAGAGTTGGAAGGTTCTATGCTTCTTACCGTATTGGCAAAAAGCTCGTCCTGTATGTCAAACCATTTTTCCTGTTGTGCAAGCTCGTTAAACCGTGCTGCCACCTCGTGAATGGTATATGCCTTATCCTTTCCATTTGGTTTCCCTTTGCCTGTGGATAGTAAAGCCGGCAGGCTCTGTTCTATGTATTGGCTCCATCCATGCACACAGGCATTGTAGCATTCATATTCGGGAACAAGGCCCTGGTGTGTAAATGTCACCTTCGTTTTGTTTTCATGTTCAGAAATATCAAAAACAACCTTTGTTCCTTTCCACTCGCTTTTGTCTTTGGTGAAACTAAAAAAGTTATCCAGCACCAGCCAAACCACTTTTTTGTTGGGAACAACTTCTATCAATTTCATGGTGCAATGATGAACGTCTTTGTAACGATACGTAAATTCATCATTTAGATTTTCTGTATTGCCTTCAATTTCTTCCGACCACCACCCACGAACGTTATTGATGGCATCGAATACTTCTTTCGGCGTTTGATCTACCAAAAGGGTAGTAGTGAAGCTTTGACTTTCCATGTTTTATTATTTTATTGATTGTATTTCTGTGTTGGCTTTGCTCTTCTTATTAGGTTGCCCTTTGCCGGTATGTATCAAATTCAACAGGCTGTTTAAATAATGGTTCCATCCATTTGAGCAGTTCCTGAAACATTCAATGTCTGGTGTTAAGCCCAGGTGCGTGAACACGATCTTTGTTTTGTTGCCTTCTTTATAAATTTCAAAAACGTTTTGGGTGCCATTCCATTCATTTTTGTTTTTTAGAAAGTTCAGGCGGCTGTCTGTAACAAGCCAAACTATTTTTTCGTTGGGAATGGTCTCCACTACTTTATGTTTTGAATAATGCACATCGCCAAAGCGAACCTCGAATTCATCATATAATTTTTGTGAGTGGCCTTTAAAATCTTCTGACCACCAATTGCTAACTTGATTGATTGCCTTGAAGACTTCTTCCCCGGTTTGATCTACAAGAAGCGTAGCGGTAAAGTGTGGCGTGTGCATTGTTGAAAATATTTAATTGATTTAGCCGTCTCTATACTTCTACTGTATCAAACAAATACATTTGAACTTTGTCGTCGGCAGCTAAGATCTTTCTGTCTGCTGCACAGGCTTTTCCTTCTTCAGAGGCAAAGGCAGTTGTAATCGCTTCTAAATTTTCGAAGTGCAAAGTCCCGATCAGGTAAGTTTCTTTATCTCCGGTTATGGAAACCGGCTGGCTTTTGCTTACCTCGTACTTTTTTAATCCGGGAAGTTTTTTTGCAAGCGGGATATGCACTTCAAAGTAATGCTTGTCGAAAGCATTTTTGTCCGCCGGCGTTTTATAAATCACAATCATTTGTGCCATGTCATTTCTGTTTTCGTTGGTTTTATTGAACAAAAGTATTGTCTAAAGGTTGCTTCAGTGTGGTGTAAAATGGACTTTGTGACGGGTTGATCTGGACATGAACAGTTTTTATCTTTGTCAATAAAACCAGCACATGAAACATCTTACCATCATCGTTCCTGATGGCGAAGGAAATAATTTAAGCAGCATAGTAGGGGCTTACAAAATATTTACAAGAGCCAATGCTTACCGCAGGGAAGCCGGCAGAAAAGAATTGTTTACCATTGAATTGGCAGGCATTTCAAAAAAAGTTGAGTTTTATGATGGCCTGTTCACTGTGAAGCCTCATACACATATTTCTTTAATAGCAAAAACAAATCTTATTATCATTCCCTCGGTCAATCATAATTATGGCAAGGCAGTAAAGGAAAACGGTTTGCTGGTTGACTGGATAGAAAAGCAATACAGGAACGGGGCTGAAGTAGCAAGCATTTGCACCGGTGCATTTTTGCTGGCATCGTCGGGTTTGCTGGATGGGAAAACATGTTCTACACATTGGGCCGCTGCAGATAATTTCAGAAAGCTGTTTCCCCGGGTGAATTTGCAAACCGATAAATTGATCACTGATGAACATGGCATTTATACCAACGGTGGTGCCTATTCTTTTTTAAACCTGATGATCTACCTGGTAGAAAAATATTACGACAGGCAAACCGCTATTTTTTGTTCCAAAGTTTTTCAAATTGAAATGGACAGGAACAGCCAGTCGGCCTTTATCATATTTAAAGGACAAAAACTGCATGGCGATGAAATGGTGCAAAAAGCACAGGCCTATATTGAAAGTCAATTGCACGAAAAAATATCAGTTGAAGATATGTCTTCCAAATTTGCCGTAGGCAGAAGAAACTTTGATAGAAGATTTATTAAAGCCACCGGAAACACGCCGGTTGAATATGCGCAAAGAGTAAAAATTGAGTCGGCAAAAAAGGCGTTTGAAACTACCCGCAAAACAATTAATGAAGTGATGTATGAAGTGGGTTACTCAGATGTAAAAGCATTTCGTGAAGTGTTTAGAAAAATTACAGGCATGTCGCCATTGGAATATAGAAGTAAGTACAATAAGGAAGCAGCAGTTTGATGAAGCTGGGCGGTTAATAATAGCAATTGCTTGTGTTCGGGGTAATGTTCTTTGGTAAAGAAAGATGTAGGCACCTCTTCAACAAATTTCCCTGGTCAATGGTCAATGCTCTCAATTTCAATTTCAATCATTCACCTCTCAAACAATCAACTTATTTTTGCCGCTATGGCAACAGATCAATTCCAGTCTCCCGATTATTTTTTGGTAGATGAATTATTAACCGAAGAGCATAAACTGATCCGCGAAACCGTTCGCAATTATGTAAAGAAAGAAATCTCGCCCATCATTGAAGACTATGCGCAGCGGGCCGAATTTCCGCAACAGATCGTAAAGCAATTGGGTGAGCTGGGATGCTTTGGCCCTACCATTCCGCATGAATATGGCGGTGGCGGTTTGGATTACATCAGCTACGGGTTAATGATGCAGGAGTTGGAAAGAGGTGACAGCGGCGTTCGTTCCACGGCGTCGGTGCAGGGTTCATTGGTCATGTTTCCTATTTATGCTTATGGCAGCGAAGAGCAGCGAAGAAAATATTTACCCAAACTGGCCAGCGGCGAATGGTTAGGTTGTTTTGGTTTAACAGAGCCCGATCATGGATCGAATCCTGCGGGCATGCTTACTAATATTAAAGATGCCGGCGATCATGTAATACTCAACGGCAGTAAAATGTGGATCTCCAATGCGCCTTTTTCGCAAGTAGCCGTAGTGTGGGCAAAAGATGAAGCTGGCGACATAAGAGGATTGGTTGTTGAAAGAGGCATGGAAGGATTTTCCACACCTACCACGCATAGCAAATGGAGTTTGCGGGCCAGCGCAACAGGAGAACTGGTTTTTGACAATGTAAAAGTGCCTAAGGAAAATATTTTTCCTAATATAAAAGGATTGAAAGGTCCGCTGGGTTGTCTTACAAAAGCAAGATACGGCATTGCCTGGGGAGCTTTGGGTGCAGCGATGGATTGTTATGATACAGCGCTTCGGTATAGTAAAGAAAGAGTGCAGTTCGACAGGCCCATAGGCGGCTTTCAATTGCAGCAGAAAAAGCTCGCCCAGATGATAACAGAAATTACAAAAGCACAATTGTTGGTGTGGCGGTTAGGCACGTTGATGAATGAAGGCCGGGCTACGCCGCAACAGGTGTCTATGGCAAAACGAAACAGTTGCGAAATAGCTACCAACATTGCAAGAGATGCAAGGCAAATGCTGGGCGGCATGGGCATTACCGGCGAGTACAGCATTATGCGCCACATGATGAACCTGGAAAGCGTCATCACTTACGAAGGCACACACGATGTACACTTGCTGATAACCGGCATGGATGTAACAGGGTTGAATGCGTTTAAGTGATTCCCCCTGCCCCCTAAAGGGGAGACTTAGGTTGGAAAGGTTTTTCTGTTGCAATTACTTTTTATTAAAAGATTCTATTGTATGTACTTAGCTGCATTGCTAATTTGAATTTTCATTGCGTCGCACACTTGTACTTTCTGTAATTCTACTGAGCCTTCCGGAGTACAACATTATACAAAGAGCTTTACAAATTTTTGCTCTCACTAATATTCAGTTCTTTTGCATTTTCTTTCTACTATCATGCAAAATGAGATAAATAAAGATAATGACGGCCTAAGTCTCCCCTTCAGGGGGACAGGGGGAAAACTCTTCCTCATCGGCTTCATGGGCTGTGGAAAAACCTACTGGGGCAAAAAGCTTAGTGAAAAGTTTTCGCTTCCTTTCTTTGACCTTGACGAGAAGATCGTGGAGCACACAGGCAAATCCATCCCCCAAATATTTGAAGAAGAAGGAGAGGAGCATTTCCGGTTACTGGAAAAAGAAGTATTGTATATGCTTACAGAAAGCCATGAAAGCTTTGTAATGGCTACCGGTGGTGGAACCCCTTGCTTTTACAACAATGTTGATTATTTAAAAAAGAATGGAACTGTTGTTTGGTTCAACTGTTCCGCCGATTGTTTGTATCATCGCCTGCTCAAAGAAAAAGACAAAAGACCATTGATCGCCGATGTGCCCAACGAACAATTGAAATCATTCATCATTAAAAAATTTTCCAACAGAAAGATATTTTACCAGCAGGCCAATGTAGTCATCAACGACGATGAGATCAGTTTGGAAGAATTGGTAAAAAAGATCTTTCAGGAGTAAATAAGATCATGCAAAAAATATTTTTGATAACGGGAGCTGTACTGGCAGGATTGGCTGTGGCCCTGGGCGCCTTTGGTGCGCATGGATTGAAAAAAATTGCTTCACCCGAAACCGTAGGTATTTATCAAACCGGGGTGCAATACCAAATGTACCATGCACTGGCCCTGCTGTTTGTAGGGCTGCTGGCCGAAAAGTTTGGGGGCGGCTTTATGCATTATTCAGGTCTTTTCTTTTTAGGCGGCATTGTGTTGTTTTCGGGTTCGCTGTATTTAATTGTATCAATGCAGGTAAGTAATAAAATTGTTCCGACACTTGTGGGCATTGCCACGCCTGTTGGCGGCTTGCTTTTTATACTGGGCTGGGTGTTCCTCTTGATCGGAATAATCAAAAAATAATGTTTTTTTTGGATTAAACAGGCTTGCGGCCTGCATTTCATCGCTCATATTACTATCTTTGATTCTATGGCTAACAAGCTAAAGAAATCCAATACGCCTAAGGCTGCCGAGGAAAAACCTGCGAAGACGGAAAAGGCAGAAAAAACGCTTAAAGAAAAAGCGCCTAAAACTGCGCCTGCAAAATTTAAAGCCGATAAAGAGGAAAAGGTTGATCTTAAAAAACTGGCCCGCGACGAACGGACCTGGAAGATCATCGGCACCGTTTCGCTCCTTGTCTCCATTTTCCTTTTCATAGCTTTTGTTTCTTACCTGTTTACCTGGCGTGAAGACCAGTCGCAGGCAAGCAAGGGTATTTCTTTTCTGTTCGATAACAGCAAGGACAGCAAAGTAGCTAATCTTTTAGGCCGCCTGGGTGCTTTTGCTTCGCATGGCCTGATATATGATGGTTTCGGACTTGCTTCGTTTTTGTTCTGCACTTTCTTTTTTGTAGTGGGCATCAACCTTCTTTTCGACAGAAAGGTGTTTTCCATTTGGCGCAATCTTAAATATGTAACCATTGGACTACTGATACTTTCCGTCACTTTTGCCTTTATTTTTTTCAGTGCCGATTTTCCTTTCGGAGGCAGGGTAGGCGATATGATCAGCGACTGGCTGAAAAACTTTTTGGGTGGTGTGGGCACGGCTGCCTTGCTGCTGGTAGTAGGCAGTTCTTATCTTATCTGGCAGTTCAATCCAACGTTCAACCTGCCCGAAAGAAAAGCAAAAGAACCTGCTGCTGATGATATAGTGGAGGAAGATGCGGAGATTCCTGAAGTGTTCAATCGCAATGCACCTGTTACCACCATTAACGATGTATATGCCCAGGAAGCGAACGATGCTGGTAAAGAAAAACCCAATCTTTTAAAAGGTGATGGATGCATGGTCATTACCAAAGCCGGTGACCTTGAAGAAGCCGACAATGGTTTTAAAATTGTGGAGAAAGACGAGCCGGATGAAAATGAACTCACCATTAATGAGCCGGTAGTTGAAAAAGAAATTGTAGACGATATTTTGCACAAGCATGATATACCTGCCGAAGAAGAACCTGAAGAGATCGTGCCCGAACCGGCGCCTAAAAAACCCGTGGCAAAAGAGCCTGAAAGTAACCTGCAACTGGAAATAAAATCGGCAGAAGAAAAGCCAGAAGAGGAAGAAGGCGCAGAGAAAAACTACAGCGACCTGCCGCCCTACGAGCCTACGCTTGACCTTCGTGATTATAAATATCCAAAGGTTGATCTGCTGGAAACACACGGCAGTGAAAAAATTGTGCAGGATCCTGCCGAACTGGAAGCCAATAAAAACCAGATCATCACCACGCTGAAGAATTACGACATCACTATTCAAAAGATCAGCGCTACGGTGGGGCCCACAGTAACATTATATGAAATTGTGCCGGCGGCAGGTGTTCGTATTTCACGCATTAAAAACCTGGAAGATGATATTGCTTTAAGCCTGGCAGCCCTCGGCATCCGTATCATCGCACCTATCCCGGGTAAAGGAACCATTGGTATAGAAGTACCCAACGTAAAGAAGACGGTAGTAAGCATGAAAACATTGCTGGCTTCCGAAAAATTTGTTCATAACAACTTTAGCCTTCCCATTGCCGTAGGTAAAAAGATCGATAACGAAAACTTTATCGTTGACCTGGCCTCTATGCCGCACTTACTAATGGCCGGGGCTACGGGGCAAGGTAAATCCGTAGGGCTGAACGCCATTCTTGTTTCATTGCTGTATAAAAAACATCCTTCGCAATTGAAGTTTGTTTTGATCGATCCGAAAAAGGTGGAGTTAAGCGTTTACCGTCATATCGAAAAGCATTTTTTAGCCAAACTTCCGGGGGAAGAAGATGCCATCATTACCGACACTAAAAAAGTAATTCATACACTCAATGCGCTTTGTATTGAAATGGACAATCGCTACGACCTGTTGAAAGAAGCAGGGGCGAGAAACATTAAAGAGTACAATGAGAAATTTACAAAGCGAAGACTGAACCCGCAAAAAGGCCACCAGTATTTGCCCTTCATTGTTTTGGTGGTAGATGAATTTGCCGATTTGATCATGACGGCGGGTAAAGAAGTGGAAATGCCCATTGCCCGTTTGGCGCAGTTGGCCCGTGCAGTGGGTATTCACCTGATCATTGCTACGCAGCGTCCGTCGGTGAATATTATTACGGGTACCATTAAAGCCAACTTCCCTGCCCGTATTGCCTTTAAGGTGTCGAGTAAAATCGACTCCCGTACCATTTTAGATGCCGGCGGTGCCGAGCAGTTGATTGGTAAGGGTGATATGCTGATCTCCTACAACGGCGAGATCGTTCGTTTGCAGTGTGCTTTTGTAGATACACCTGAAGTAGAAAGGGTAGTGGATTTTATATCTGACCAAAGAGGTTACCCCCAGGCCTTTATGCTACCTGAATATGTAGATGAAAAAGAACTGGAAGGAAAAGATTTTGATGCGTCGGATAAAGATCCTTTGTTTGAAGACGCTGCAAAACTCATTGTACAAAACCAGGTAGGTTCTACCTCTCTTATTCAGCGCCGCATGAAGCTGGGCTACAACCGTGCAGGCCGCCTGATGGATCAACTGGAAGCCGCAGGTGTTGTTGGCCCCAACCAGGGCAGCAAGGCAAGAGAAGTATTGATCAAAACAGAAGCTGAGTTGCTAGAGTATCTGGAGAATCTGTAAAGTGAAAATGGAAAAAGAGATAAAGACGAAAGCTTTACGTTAAGGAGATTTGTTGTAGCTGCGTTATTAGATTCCCGAGATACGTTTCTTTAATTTGCCACACAATAGACAGGTCAATACCAAAGTAATCATGGACAATCCTGTTTCTGAAACCTCTTATCCTTTGCCAGTCTATTGAGGGGTATTTGTTTTTGAATTCGTCTGGAAGGCGGTTCGCTGCTTCGCCAATAATTTCAAAGTTTCTGATTACTGCGTCAATGGTCTTGCTATCCTTTATAAACGCATCTTTGGTCAAACCTGCGGTGTAGGCAATAATTTTATGCGAACTATCCAGGATATCTTCTATAAGAAGTTCAGGTGCTCTTTTAGACATAAACGATCTCCCGTTCTATTGCTTTATAATATTTTTCCCTGATGCCATTTTTCGAAACAAGGTCTACTTTTCTTTTTATCTTATTTTCAATAAAGTCGCCCAAATCAATAAACTCAACACCAATAGGCTTGATAAAATCAACAATGATATCAATATCGCTCTGACTTGAAAAATCGTCTCTGACGATAGACCCAAAAAGTCCAATAGTGCGAACATGGTACTTATTCATCAATTCCGGCTTAAGCTCAGTAAGCAAGCGCTTTATATTGGTTAAGTGAGACATTGATCAAATATACAAAATAGCGTTAGCCTTAAGAAAAGCCGGGTTGCCGGAGTATCTGGAGAACTTAAGTTAATGAGTAATGAATGATGACGGTCCGGCTCTATGGCAACCTCTTTAGTTATTGAGCAGGTTGGATAAAAAAAGTTTTTACGCATACCACGAACTCATTACTCATCATTCATTATTCATTACTGTTATTCCTCCTCACTATAGAATTGTTAAGAAACATTTTGTTGATTAAACACGGTATGCCAATTGCCTTCTAACTGCACGTAAAGGCTATATTTGCCGCGACTTTTAATCAAAATATCATCCATGAAGAAATTATTTACCCTGCTGAGCCTGGTTTCCGTTGCTTTCATTAGCCAGGCGCAAACTGATAAAAACCCTACGAAAAGCGACCCCGACGCTAAAAGAATACTGGATGCGGTCAGCGCTAAATTCAAAACTTATAAAGCACCGCAGGCCACCTTTACTTACAAGGTGGAAAATGCACAAGGCAAAGCCCTGTCCACTAAAAAAGGAACGGTTACCATGAAAGGCAACCGATATAAAGTGATGCTCGATGGTATGGAAATTTATTCCGATGGCAAAACCACCTGGAACTACGATAAAAGTGCCAATGAAGTAACGGTGGATAATGTAAACACAGCCGCCAGCGCCATGACGCCGCAAAAGCTGTTCACCAATTTTTACGACCAGGATTTTTATTACAAATTGAACGGCACTAAAAAAGAAGGCGGAAAAACCCTGCAGGAAATTGAATTAACGCCTACAGATAAAACCCGTCCTTTTCATAAAGTGTATGTGCTCATAGACAAGGCTACCAATACCATTTACAGCGCAAGGTTTTTGGAGAAGTCGGGTGGCCGCTACAGCTACACCATTAACTCCATGAAAGGAACCGCCTCTGTGCCCGATGCTTATTTCACTTTCGATAAATCGAAATACCCAGGCGTAGAAGTAGTGGACCTGCGATAAACATATTTCCCTTTGAAAAGTTAGATCCCGCTTGAAAGAGCGGGTTTTTTTTGTGGGACTGTCTTGCGGCAAAGCCGTTGGTTTATTTTTTTATTGTAGTTACGTGGTGATGCCTGCTTTGTAACAAGCAACAACTTGTTAGCACCAAGGTCCCCTTGTTTTTCATAAGCTGTATTTTCGCTAAACCATATTGTTGCTTGCAGCCATTAACGGCTTACAACGTTTGAAACATTCCATCATGAAAAGACGCTCTTTTGTAAAATCATCCCTGCTGCTTACTTCATGGCACAGCATTGGTTCCACAAGCGGTGCAACGGCTTTTAAAAAAACGAAGCAAGAGTTTTATGAGCTAAGAGTGTATACACTTAACAACGCAGCGCAGCAGCAAATAGTAGAAGACTATTTTGAAAAGGCAGCCATCCCGGCGCTCAACCGTTTAGGCACTAAAAACATTGGCGTTTTTAAAGAGCTGAATGCTGAAGGGCAAACCAAACTATTTGTTCTTATTCCTTTTAATTCCATGGATGATTATATAAGCAGTAACGAAAAGCTGTTGAAAGATGCCGCTTACCTGCAGGCGGGTGCAGCGTATATAAACGCCCCGGCCACGGCGCCTGCTTACGAACGCATTCAAAGCTCCCTGCTCAGGGCTTTTGCACACATGCCTGCCTTAGTGCCGCCTGCCCCTAAGCCACGCATCTTTGAACTGCGCCGTTACGAAAGTGCCAGCGAAGCGGCAGGCAAAAAGAAGATTGAAATGTTTAACGATGCCGGGGAAATAGAAATTTTTAAAAGGGTAGGACTACAACCCGTGTTCTTTGGCGAAACGCTGATAGGCGACATGCGCCCCAACCTTACGTACATGCTGACCTTCGATGACATGGCCCAACACGACCGCAGCTGGAAAGCCTTTGGCAGCGATGCCGGTTGGAAAAGGATCAGCAGCATACCCGATTATGCCGATGCCAAAATTGTGTCCCGCATCACCCGTACTTTTTTAGAGCCCACGGCTTTTTCGCAGGTATAAGGCATGATGCTGTTGTGCCTTTGTCGCATACAGCCCCTAAATAGCCGCCGGTACACCCTGGCAACACCAGGGTTATTAACGAGATTTGTTTAGAAAAACAATTTACCATGAGAAAGATGATCGTCTTGTCCATGATCTCATTAGATGGCGTGATGCAGGCACCCGGCGGGCCGCAGGAAGATGCGTCAGGCGGTTTCGAATATGGCGGTTGGTTGGCGCCTTACAACGACGAAGTATCGGGTAAGGTGATGAAACAGCTGATGCAACCTGCCGACCTGCTTTTGGGCAGAAAAACATTTGAGATCTGGGAAAACTACTGGCCCCAGCATACAGGCTATTGGACAAGCATCAACGACGTTACCAAATACGTTTTGTCCACCACCCGGAAAAACGCAGAATGGAAAAACTCGGTTTTCCTTAACAGCCTGGCCGATATAGAGAAGCTTAAAAGATCGGATGGGGGCGACATACAGGTGTGGGGTAGCAGCCAACTGATTCAACTGCTGCTTACAAACGACCTGGTGGACGAGCTATGGCTGATGATACACCCGCTGACGCTGGGACAGGGAAAGAAATTATTTGCCGGCGGCGCCATACCGGCTGCATTTACATTGGTTGAAACCACCGTTACCTCTGCCGGCGTAATTATGGCCCATTACAAGCGGGCAGGCAATGTAAAGACGGGCACCGTTGGCCCCTGACCGCTTCCCTTACCGGGAAGCCACGGGAGGGATTAGCAAGACTATGATTGATGGCAGCCATTACAATTATGGGCGTGGCAGTAACAAGAATGTTTTTTGCCTTCCCGGGCACGGGCCACCTGCGGTAACCACTATAAGCAATTAATGCCAATAGTAATGGTATTCTTTTTTGAAAAAACAATCCAAAGCTCCCTCCGCAGCCTGTACTAAGGAATTGAAGTACGGGGCAACACAAGCCATTATGTTTCCTTTTTCAGCATTTCCGGCTGTCAGAAATAGTAATGAAGCCTAGTTGTCATGGCAGGGAACGAGCCATCTTTGAGTTGCTCTTTAGGAAATGATACCACCCGTATTGATTTTTATTATAATCGGTTTACGGTGAAATAAAAGCTATTGGGGAGAAAATAAAGCCCTTCCTGTATATAACGGAAGGCTTCCCTATAATGAACGGAAGGCCTTCTTGTATATAACCGAAAGCCTTCCTGTATATAACGGAAGCCCTTCCCATATATAACCGAAGCCTTTCCTATATATAATCGAAAGCCTTCCCATATATAACCGAAGGCTTTCTTATATATAACCGAAGCGCTTCCTATATAGAAAGGAAAGCTTTCCTATATATAACGGAAAGCCTTCTTATATATAACGGAAAGGCTTCCTATATAGAACGGAAAGGCTTCTTATATATAGCCGAAGGCATTCCTATATATAACGGAAGCCCTTCCTGTAGCAAAAGGTTACGTTTTTAGGGAAACTTTTCCCGGCATTTATCAGGACAACAGAACGATACTTACATGTTAGCAAAAAACAACTGGTAAATATTATAAGTCCTTTGGATGATTTATGGAATAAGGGTAAGATTGACTGGTAAGAAGCGACAATACAAAAAGTATAA
>JBQCJM010000105.1:0-23130 GCA_051952715.1 Flavisolibacter sp. | reverse complement strand
AGCCTTATGTCTATTGCTAATAAAAACCTGAAATATTTAAGAAAATTGCGTGGATGGACGCAGGAAGAGTTTGCACAAAAGCTGCGTATCAAGCGTTCTTTACTGGGAGCTTATGAAGAAGAGAGGGCCGACCCCCGGATTGATATTTTAGAAATAGTGGCAGACATGTTCAAGCTAACCCTGGATGATTTGCTTAGAAAAGATGTTAGCGATACTAAGACAAATTACATTGCCAAACGCCGTGCACAAAAAATGGCCAATGGCCGCACAGATATTCCCTTTGTTCCGGTAAAAGCTGCAGCCGGCTATTTAACAGGCTATGCCGACCCTGACTTTGTAGATGAATTAAATACTTTTACACTTCCAATGCTTGCCGGTGGCGAGTACAGGGCTTTTGAAATTATCGGCGACTCTATGATGCCTACGGCAAGCGGGTCTGTAATTGTGGGAGAAAGAGTACAAAACCTTGATGACGTAAAAACTAATCAAACTTATATAGTAGTTTCTAAAACCGATGGCATTGTATATAAGCGAATGATGAAGAACAATCGGCAAAAAAATAAGTTTACTTTAATCAGCGACAATCCTTCTTTCCAACCTTACTCTATCAATGCAGAAGATATTGTGGAAGTGTGGCAGGCACAAATGATCATCTCAAAAGCCAATACGCAACAAAGATGGGATGTTGGCCAACTAGCTAATTTGGTAAATAATTTACAGCAACAGGTAAGCTCCATTAAAAAGAGGATGAACTAAAAAAACGGCTATAATTATTTGGGTATAGAAATTCTCTATTATATTTACGCTCAGCCAAAGAAAAAATGTACATGCTGAGACTGCTGCTGCTATGGGGAACACTTTGTTCATGTGTCTCTGTCTTCTCCCAATCTAGAACCCTAACTGCAATTAAAACTTTGCAGGCGCCGCACATTGATGGAATATTAAATGACGAAGCATGGAAAGAGGCCCCTGTTGCTACAGATTTTATTCAAAACTTTCCTACTTACGGATCTGCGGCTTCTGTTAAAACTGAAGTGAAAATATTGTATGATAATTCAGCCGTTTACATTGGTGCTTATTTACACGATAATCCTTCGCTGATAAGAAAACAAATTACAGCCAGGGATGGAGAGCAGCAAAAGGATGTAGATTATTTCTCTGTTTTTCTTGATACATATAACGATCAGCAGAATGGTTTTCAATTTTTAGTAACGCCAGGCAATGTGCAAACAGATGCTAAGCTTACGCCAGCGGCAAATTTTGGCTTTGGTGAGTTTGGTGATAAAACATGGGATGCCGTATGGCAAAGCCAGACTGCTATTGTTGCAGATGGATGGATCGTAGAAATGAAAATTCCTTACTTCACACTGCGCTTTGCTAAAAAAGATGTACAAACCTGGGGCCTGCAATTTTTAAGGTTTACACGCCGTAATAACGAAAGATCGTATTGGAATGCTGTTGATCCCAACTTAAGCGGATTTGTAAATCAATTCGGCAAGTATACTGATCTGCAGGAAATTCGCCCACCTTTACGTTTAAGCTTCTCTCCTTATGTTTCTGGCGGTGTACGTTTTAATCCTGATGGCAGCCGCATTCCAACAGAAGTATTACGCAGTGGGGGTATGGATGTGAAATATGGTATCAATGAAAGTTTTACACTGGATGCTACTTTAATTCCTGATTTTGGCCAGGTAGTTTCCGACGATGTAATTAATAATTTGACACCTTTCGAGACTAAGTTCCAGGAAAACCGTCCCTTTTTTACTGAAGGCATCGAATTATTTAACAAGGCAGGTCTGTTTTATTCAAGAAGAGTGGGTGCTACGCCTACCGGTTATAATACCATAGAGGACGAGGCTGAAAATGACCCTAATCTGCAGATCGTTAAAAATCCTTCGGTAACACAATTATATAACGCCATCAAATTTTCAGGTAGAACTAAAAAGAAATTGGGTATTGGAATTTTCAACGCCATTACTGCTCCTATGCATGCCGTAGTCAGAGATAAAACCACCGGAGAAGAAACACGATATGAAACAGAGCCATTGGCCAATTACAATATCATTGTACTTGACCAGGCGTTGAAAGGCCGGTCTTCGGTAACCTTCACTAACACTAATGTACAAAGAAGTAGTGGTGGGCGGGATGCGAACGTAGTAGCTATTGATTTTAGCTTTTACGACAATACCAATCGTTTTAATATAAAAGGTAAAGGCCGCTATAGTAAAATATTTGCACAAAGTTCTTACGATGGTTTTGATGCTGCTTTGAAGTTGGGAAAGGTTAGTGGGAAAGTTCAATATTATACGCAGGCCGAAGTAATTTCAAGCAAGTACAATCCCAGAGACCTTGGTTATTTGGAAACGCCTAACAGGGTTATTTATACAGGCGTTGCCAGCTATAACCAATACAAGCCTACGAAAAGCTTTTTAAGTTATAACTATACCCTAATAGCGCAATATCAAAGATTGTATGCACCAAATGTGTTTAATAATTTGCAGGTTACCGGTAGCGGCTTTTGGTATTTTAAAAACTTTTGGGATGCTACGCTGACACTGGGTTATTTGCCCGATCAGCATGATTACTATTTATTTGGTTCTCCTTTTACCTATTTTGCCCGCAGGCCCGCATATGGTTATGCGTCGCTGGAAGGTAGCACCGACAGCCGCAAGCGATTATTTTATAATTATGAATTTTTAATATCAACGTTTTTTAAAACTGAAAACAAAAGTTATCATATCATCAGTTCTGGTCTACGATACCGCTTCAGCAATAAGTTCAGTTTAGAAACTTCTTATCGCCACGAAGCTGAAACAAACTACATAGTATACGCAGGCAAAGAAACAAATGGCCAACCCATCATCGGCTACGTTAATCTCAAAGATGTCACCTCCACCATATCGGGTATTTACAATTTTGCATCAAAGCTTAATTTGAATGTTCGCTTACGTCATAATTGGAGTAATGTTCCGTACAACAGCTTTGCCAGTGTTGACAATAAGGGAAATGCTACATCAAGGCCATTTATATCAGGCTATGACGAGAACGTGAACTATTTTAATGTGGATGCTTTTTTGTCATGGGATTTTAAGCTGGGCTGCAACCTTACCGTAGGTTATAAAAACTGGATTGGAGATACATACGGAGTGGACGGTGTGAAATACAATCGCTACATCAATAATTTTGAGAACGCCTTCAACGTTTCTCACGGAAACGAATTAACCGTTAAGCTGATTTATTTTATTGACTATAACCAGTTCAGAAAATAGCATTCCTTTGTTTTGAGAAACGATTCAACACAAGCATAATTACATTTTCACCAATTTGTTCTCCACAATTGCAAAAACAGTTTCATTTTGTTTTGGTTCTATAGAAGCAGCTCCTGTAAACTTGCTAAAGGCCGGAAGTATGCAATGACGATTTGCAAAATAAAAACAAGGCAGCCGCAGCGATTGTTTACCTAAGCCATGCAATACAATGCCAGGGTGTAAATGACCGCAAAAGGTGTAAAGATCTTCGTGGTCGTCACACCTGTCATGTGTAAATAAAAAAGGGCCGATGGCTAATTTATTTTCAACAACAATGATATTGGTTTGTTTGTACCAACTCTTGTGCAAGATATCGTGGTTGCCTCTTACTAAAATAATTTCAAGAGTGGCAAAATCGTTGCGCCATTTTTGAAACCAATCCAATTCTACATTAGCATGGCTATGAAAAAAATCACCAACAACAATTAGTTTTTGGGGTTTGAAATAGTAGAGTAAACTCACTAAGCGTTGCAAATCTTCTTTGTAAACGCTTTGGGGAACAGCAATGCCTGATTTTCGGAAGTGGCCGGTTTTTCCAAAGTGCAGATCGGAGACGATGAGTGCTTTCTGTTCTTCCCAAAAAACAGATCGTTGTGCTGAAAGCCAAAGATTTTGTTCGTGAATTTTATGTAAAACAGGAGCTTGCACCGATAATATTTTGCAAATAGGTTAGACGATGAAACGAGCACAAAAGTACAAGAGTGCGACGCAACGGAAGCTTAACAGATAGCTAAAGCTGGTAACAAAAAGTTATCGCTCATTTAATTGTTTCTGCATTCTTTTTATCCTGTCTTCCAACTTTTCGGACGTCAGATTTTCACGCATGCTGTCTACTTTTATTGGAAAACAAAATGGCGTTAATCGTTGAGGATAAGTAATAATGATCTTTGAATGTTCAATGCGTTGCAGCATATCTCTCAACCTTAGTTCTTCCATTTGTTGATCAAACACTTCCTGGTAAGCCTGCCTTATAAGTACATTATTGGGGTCATATTCGTTAAATACATTGAATAGCAAGCCCGCAGATGCCTGTAGATGCCTTGCTTTCTTATGTTCGCCGGGATAACCCTGGAAAATTAATCCGCCAATAACAGCTATATCCCTGAATTTTCTTTTAGCCATTTCGGTAGCGTTTACACTGCGTTGAATATCTTCCATTAAGTTGTCAGAAGAAAACAGTTCATACACATTGCTGTCATCAACTGGAATGGGCTGGTCGCTTAACAATTCAAAACCATAATCATTCATGGCAATGGAAAAAGTGATTGGTGTGATTTTGCTTATGCGATAAGCTAAAATGGCTGCCACAGCTTCATGCACTAATCTTCCTTCAAAAGGATAAACAAACAAATGAAAACCATCTTCCGTTTCAATTTGTTCAACCAACAACTCATTGGCTTTGGGAACATGCGAAAGTTTTTGCTGCAAATCAAATAATGGTTTGAGTGCCGTCAATTCAACAGGAATTTTACCAACCGTTGATTGTTTGTTGCTTACTGCTGAAGCTTTATCAAGCTGTTCCCTTAACACTTTTCCCAAACTTGCTGATAGCGGCAGCCGGCCGCCCATCCAACTGGGCACGATTGATTTTTTTGCGTTTGACTTTTTAACAATCACTGTCATGTCTTTGATCATCACTAACTCCAGTTGTCTGCCTGCCAAGGTAAAGTTATCGCCGGGCTCCAATCTGGATATGAACCATTCTTCAATAATGCCCACATAACCGCCTGATAAAAATTTTACTTTCAGCATGGCGTCACTTACAATAGTGCCAATGTGCAGGCGGTGACGCATAGCAATGCGGCGGCTGTTGATTTTATATACACCATCTTCTACTTCTACTTTTTTATACTCATCATATTGCTGTAAGGCATAACCACCGGCAGTAATAAAGTATAGAATTTCCTGCCATTCATCTTCGGTTAACTCGCCATAGCAGTGTGTGGCTTTTACTTCTTTCCAAATTTCATCGGGTTTAAAACCATCTGATACGGCAAGTGTACAGAGGTATTGTACTAATACATCATAACACAAAAGCAAAGGCTCACGGCTTTCAATAAATTGTTCATCAATAGCCGATTTTAATGCCGCAGCTTCTATCAGTTCCAGTGAATGCGTAGGAAGAAAATAAATTTTACTTACCGCATCAGGACTATGGCCGCTACGTCCGGCTCTTTGTAAAAAGCGAGCAACGCCTTTCGGTGAGCCAACCTGTATCACAGTTTCTACGGGGCGAAAATCAACACCCAGATCTAAACTTGCCGTGCACACAACAGCTTTTAATTTGCCCTCGTGCAAAGCTTCTTCTACCCATGTGCGCAACTCCATTTCAATACTGCCATGATGCAAGGCAATAGTGCCTGCCAGTTGGGGGGCAATATTTAATAAAGTTTGATACCACATTTCACTCATGCCACGAGTGTTAATAAAAATGAGTGTGGTTTTACTTTCGTCTAAAATTGGCAAAACTTTTTGCGCAAGTTTTATTCCCAAATGACCAGCCCACGGGTATTTTTCAATTTCATCGGGGATGATGGATTGTACTTCTATTTTTTTATGAATGCGGGCACGAATAATAGTTCCGGCTTCTTCCCAAAGTGAAGCCAATAAAACTTCCACCGCCTGGTCCAGGTTTCCAATGGTTGCAGAAATGCCCCAAATTGAACACTGGGTATGGAACATTGACCGTTGAACATTCACTATTCTTGAAATGGCTAGTTCTATTTGTACGCCACGCTTGCTGCCCATCAATTCATGCCATTCATCAACAGCAATAGTTTTGAGGTTCTGGAAAATTTCAGCATAATGTTTTTGTGCCAATAGCAGATGCAGGCTTTCGGGTGTAATAATCAATACTTCCGGCATTTGCCTTTTTTGTTTTTGTCTTTCGGCTAAAGAAGTATCACCATTACGGATGCCCACTTTCCATTGCATGCCCAATTCATTTATCACTTGTTCCATAGCACGGCCAATGTCTTTTGCAAGGGCACGAAGCGGCGTAACCCAAACCAGCTGTAAACCATTTTTTGATTTGGTTTGATAATCTTTCTTATGCTGGTTGACAAATTGAATAATGCTTCCTAAAAAAACAGAGAAAGTTTTACCGCTGCCTGTCGGTGCATTTACCAAACCACTTTTGCCATTGATGATGTGTTGCCAGGTTTCTTCCTGGTAAGCAAATGGCTTGTAATCTTTTGAGGCCAGCCATGCCGAGATTATTTCATATCCTTTTGTTTGATGCAGTTTCATTTTCCGTACAACTCCAACATCTTTTTTAAATCTTCCAGCGTATTAATTTCTTCCACCGTTTTATCTTTTCGCCACCTGCTGATACGTGGAAAACGTAGTGCAACACCACTTTTGTGGCGATTGCTGGCTGCAATTCCTTCAAAAGCAATTTCAAAAACCAGTTCTGGTTTAACAGTTCTTACAGGGCCAAATTTTTCAAGGGAATTTCTTTTTACAAAGGCATCTACCTGTGCAAATTCTTTATCAGTTAAGCCTGAATAGGCTTTTGTAAAAGCTACTAATCCGTCGCCTTCTTTTACAGCAAATGTGTAATCGGTGTACAAATTGCTCCGGCGGCCTGCACCTTTTTGTGCATAAATCATTACAGCATCAATGGTTAAAGGATCAATTTTCCACTTCCACCAATCGCCACGTTTTCTTCCAACCTGGTAAGTACTGTTTTTTCTTTTTAGCATAAAGCCTTCTGCGCCTAACTCTCTTGATGTTTCTCTCAGTTTCGCCAATTCATCCCAATTATCAAAGGCAACAACAGGAGAAAGTAATAGTGCAGGATAATTGGCTGTAATAACAATTGCTTCCAGCTTAGCACGACGTTCTTCCAGGGTTTTATTGCGCCAGTCTTCGTTGTTGTACTCTAAAAGATCGTAAGCAAAAAATGCAATTGGTGCTTCCTGCAATTGCTTTTTTGTAACGTTCTTTCTTCCAATCCTGGTTTGCAGCAAAGCAAATGGAAGCGGCTTTTTATCTATAGCCGGAATGATTTCGCCATCCATTACAATTCCATTGGGCAATACATTTTGCAATGAATGATACTCAGGAAATTTCTCTGTCATTAATTCTTCGCCACGACTCCACACAAATAGTTCGTTGTTGCGTTTAATAATTTGTCCACGGATGCCATCCCATTTCCATTCGGCCTGCCAGTCCTTTGGTTCGCCTAAAACCTTCACGTCATCTTCAATGGCATAAGCTAAATAGAATGGGTAAGGCTTGGATAGGTCGACGGTGGCTAGATGTTCGCTTAACAATTCATCAAAAGAAATTAAAGAAGGATCCCAGTTGCCACTAATGCGATGGGCAATGACCGAAGGCTCTAACTGAACTGTTTTGGAAAGCGCATTCACCATTATTTTTTGAGAGACGCCGATTCTGAATCCACCGGTAATCAGTTTGTTGAAAACAAATCGTTCCGCAGGGCTCATTTCCATCCACGATGATGTGATAAATTGTTTACGAACTTCTTCATTTTCTTTTTCAATTGTTTTTAGCTTTTCGATGTAATAGTGCAATGGCTTTGCCTCATTGTCTTTTATCGTAGTTGATGGAAGTAACAACGTGATTGTTTCCGCAAGGTCGCCAACAGTGTGGTAACTTTCTTCAAACAACCAGAATGGAAGACCAACCATCTCTACACAATATGTTGCCAATTGTGTAGTATTTACAGCCCGCTTGGGCCTGCGCCCGCTGAAGATGGCAATTACCCAAACTTTGTCCTTGTCATTAGCATGCAGAAAGTAATTAACCAAAGCATCGAGCTTGTCATTGGTTTTGGTGCTGCTGCCCAATTGCATTACTAATTCTGCAAACTGCCGCATAATGATTTGAGTGTTTTATTTCAAATGTTTATTTTATTTTTTGTACGAGGCTGCAATAGCAACTGTAAAATCATACACGGCTTCCTTATCAATCAACTTATCAACCAGGTAATGCTATCAACTTTCTTCTTTCACACTTTCAGCATCTTCCACCTCGTCATCGCCATATTCTGTTTTTACTTCTCTTGCGTTAATGCCTTGTTCATTCAAATACCTTGTAAATACTGATTGGAAACCATGCGTGGCATAAATGCATTCGGCTTCGGTAGCTTTGCATGCGGCAAGCAATCCGTTCCAGTCGGCGTGATCGCTTAATGTGAAACCTGCATCTGCATTTTTTCTTCGAACATTGCCACGCACCTGCATCCATCCGCTGCAAATGCCAATTTCATAGGGTGCAAATCTTTTCAGCCACGGCGAACCTTCAGCACTGGATGGTGCAATTACCACCGCACCTTTCAAATCTTCTTTGCGTGTATCAAAATTTACTTTTTCCACGTTCGGCAATTTCCATCCCGCATTTACCAAAGCCATGTGAATGTTATACACTGCGCCATGTACAAAAATTTTATCTGTTATTGCTGCAATGGGAAGAAGCAAACGTTGTGCCTTTCCTAAACTATAGGCAATGAGCACAGAAGTTTTACCTGCTGCTTGATTTTTTTTGATCCAGCTTTGTATGTTATTGTAAATTTCCTGTTGCGGCCTCCAATTATAAATGGGTAGCCCGAATGTTGATTCGGTAATAAAGTTGTGGCATTTTACGGGTTCAAATTGACCGCTTAAGCCATCGTTTTCTAATTTATAATCGCCGCTTATCACCCAAATTTCTCCATTGTGCTCAACGCGGATTTGCGACGAGCCAATAATATGACCGGCGGGAAATAAGGTTAGCCGCACACCATTAAAATAAATAGGCTCATTCCAGCCAATGCTTTGATAAAAATTGTTGCCAAGGCGTTGTTGCAGTAAAGGCTTTGTATCGTTATGACACAAATAAAATTTGCTTCCCCAGCGGGCATGATCACTATGCGCATGTGTGATGACGGCTCTCTCCACCGGCTTCCAGGGATCTATATAAAAATTACCGGCAGGGCAGTAAAGACCTTTATCCGAAAATTCAATTAAGGGCATGAATAAAGGTAGCAAATACTGAGTGGTGAATAGGAATAAACAAAACCGTAAAACTGTGAACTTATTGAATGATATTCTTTACACCACCAAACACTTTAATAAAATACAGGTGCTTGTTTTCAAAATAATCAAGCGTCATGGATGATTTGTCTTTAAACACAGGTTGAATATCAAATTGCGTAAACACGGTATTCCCCTTGCGGGTAAGATTAGAAGCAACATCATTCTTAGTGTCTAAAAGCAGCAGGGCAAAACGCAGCATGCTTTCGTAGCCCCGAAAAAATATATCGCCGGGCCTTGTGCTGTAAGCAGTTGAAAAGTCCTCAGCCAATTTGGTTTCTAAAGCAGAAGAACGGTTGTAATAGAAAGGCGTAGTATAAATAATTTCCAGGTTACCGAATTTGTTGAAATTGATATTGTCCCACGTAGGCATACCAATAACTCTTACGGGATAGGTATTGTTGATGGCAGCTAAATTTTTGGTTAGCCTTTGTGCAAATGTTTCATCCAGGCTTCCGGCAATGCAAATATTTTTTTTGGTACTGTCTAAATGGGCAGCCAATAACTGTGGTGTAAAATTGCTGCCAATGTTTACATATTTTATATTCAGCGGAGCCGATGTTGTACTCTTTGCAAAATCTTCAAATTCGTTCTGCAGTTGGTCTTCTTGTGCGCCGGGTTTTCTAAATACAACTATCTTATCGCCGCTATGATATTTTTGCAGGAAGTGATAAATGCCTTCTACATGCGTTTGAAGCGTGGAGTTTATGACAACAAAATAAGGGTTGTTGGAAATACCTGCATCGTTGGGCAAGGTGATGGAGATGAAAGGAATTTTTCTTTGCAGCGCCGCCTCTGCTAAAGTTTTTGTTTCAGAAGCGTTGGAAGAAGCAATGATCATTTCCATGCTCTTAAATTCGGGCTTTGCTAATTGTTGCGAAAGCGATTGTTTGCCTCTTGAATCATATACAAAAACTTCCAGCGGCGCACCTCTTCTTTGCAAAGAATCTAACGCCATTTGCACGCCCTGGTAAAACTCCAGGCCTGGCGTAACATATTTAGGAAAGTTATTTTTATCAAAACGAAAATTTCCTGCTGCATCAAAAACAGAGTCTAAATAAAGCGGAGCAAAAACAGCAATCCGATGACGCTGCACCTGTGCTGCAGTTGACAAAGAAATGGCAAGTATTAAAACTGATGCAACAAAAAGTTTTTTTATCATCATAATCTTTTAAATCTATAGATCAGGTCCGGCTTATTCCCATTCAATTGTTGCAGGCGGCTTGCTGCTGATGTCGTACACCACACGGTTAATACCTCTCACCGAGTTAATGATTTCATTCGACACATTAGCTAAAAAATCATAAGGCAAATGCGCCCAGTCGGCAGTCATACCGTCTACACTTGTTACAGCTCTTAAAGCCACTGTAAATTCATACGTTCTTTCATCGCCCATTACACCTACACTGCGAACCGGCAATAAGATGGCGCCTGCCTGCCAAACCGTTGCATACAAATGATGTTGCTTTAGCGCTTTAACATAAATATCATCTGCTTTTTGCAAAAGATGCACTTTCTCTTCTGTTACTTCTCCTAAAATCCGGATGGCAAGACCTGGCCCTGGAAAAGGATGCCGGCTGATCATGTCATCGGGAATACCCAATTCAGTGCCAACTTTTCTTACTTCGTCTTTAAACAAATAACGAAGCGGTTCTACTAATCCTAAATGCATTTTTTTAGGTAAGCCACCAACATTGTGATGCGATTTAATAGTAACCGAAGGCCCGTGTACCGAAACACTTTCAATCACATCAGGATAAATTGTTCCCTGGCCTAACAAGGAAACGCCTTTAATTTTTTTAGCTTCTTCCTGGAAGATTTCAATAAAAGTTTTGCCAATGGCTTTTCTTTTTTTCTCGGGATCAGTTTTGCCTTTTAATTTTTTGTAAAATCTTTCTTTTGCATCAATGCCTTTTACATTAAGACCTAATTTTTTATAGATTTTTAAAACGTTTTCAAATTCATCTTTGCGCAACACGCCGTTATCAACGAAAATGCCATGAAGCTTATCGCCAATAGCACGACTGATCAAGGTAGCGGCCACTGTTGAATCTACACCGCCGCTAATGGCCATCACCACTTTGCGATCGCCAATTTGCTTTTTTAATGCAGCGATGGTGTCGGTAATAAAATGCGCCGGCGTCCAATCCTGCTTGCAACCGCAGATGTTCACCAAAAAGTTTTGCAGAATTTTTTTCCCTTCAATAGAATGGTACACCTCGGGGTGAAATTGTAAGCCATACAAAGCATGCTGCAGGCCATTGTCTTTATATTTAAAAGCCGCAACGGGAATGCTGTCGGTTGTTGCCAGCAACTCAAATTCTGACGGCAGTTTTAAAATAGAATCACCATGACTCATCCAAACCTGCGAAGTAGGAATGAGGCTCTTTAATAAGTTATCTTCTTTCTCTAAATGCAGAACCGCACGGCCATATTCCCGCTTGTTGCTTTTTTCCACCTTGCCGCCATACTGTTTAGCTGTTAGCTGAGCTCCGTAACAAATGCCAAGTACAGGCATTTTCTTTACAAGCGAAGCAATATTAACTTCAGGGGCTTTATCATCGTTTACTGAAAATGGTGAACCCGATAAAATAATGCCTTTCAATTTGGCGTCGTACTCGATGGGTTTGTTGAAGGGAATTATTTCGCAGTAAACATTAGCTTCTCTAACCGCACGTGCAATTAACTGTGTGTATTGAGAGCCGAAATCTAGAATTAAGATCTTTTCTGTCATGGGTTGCAAAAATAACGAACATCGGGTGAATAGGTGAGGGCAAAGCTTCGGGCTGCGAGTTATAAACTTCGTGACTGAAATAGCGACAGCATTATGCCCCGCACTTGAGGCTAAAAGAACCTATATAGTGAATGATTTTTGAGTGCATTCCGGATAAATGCAAAACAGTTTCATCGTTTTCATATGTTCGATAAAAATAAATTTTGAAATCTATTGTAACTTGGCTTTTTAAACTGTAGTCTTATTCCAAAACAATCAGCCATGAGAATTTCTTATATCGTTCTTGCATTAAGTTTATTTACGTTTTCGTCCTGCAATTATTTTGGCGGAGAACGTGTTTCAGGTGATGGTCATATCGTTACGCAACAAAGAAGCACCGGTAGCTTTACCAGTGTTGATGTTAGCGGCGGCATCAAAGTGCATGTGCGGCAAGATGCAGCTAACGCTGTAAAGGTGGAGACCGATCAAAACCTGATGGAGTATTTAGATGTATATACCGACGGCAGCACACTTGTAATTAAAGAAAAGCAGGGTTTTAATCTTGATCCTTCAAAAGACATTATTGTATATGTAGCAGCTCCTGTTTTTAAAGATATTGATGTTTCGGGGGCTTGCGATATTATTGGCGATAGCCCGATCACCGGTAGTGAAGCATTAAATATGCATGTTAGTGGTTCCGGCGACATTGTGATGCAGGTGCAGCTTCCCAAAGTAAGCGCCGAGATCTCGGGCAGTGGAAGCATCAATTTGAAAGGACAGGCAACTGATTTTTCTGCGCATGTTAGCGGTTCCGGCGATGTAAAATGCTTTGATTTGGTTACCGATAATACAGAATTGGATTTATCTGGCTCATCAGATGCGGAAGTTACTGCTAACAAACAATTGAATATCGATGCTTCGGGTTCAAGCAGCATCAGCTACAAAGGCAATGCTAATGTGAACCAAAGTATTTCAGGTAGCGGCAGTGTGAAGAAAGTGGGGTAGGAATTATAGCTTCACATGCTTCACTTGTATCAATATATTTTTATTCCTTCCTTTATCATCAGTGCAGGAGATTTTAACAGGGCCCTCTTTGGGAACAAAGAACTGTTTTTCTCCTGCATTGCTTGTTTTATAAAACTGGTCATTGATATACCAGTAAATTTTTGAAACGTCGGAGCCTGTGTTGGCACTTAACTGCAATGGTTCCGGATCTTTGATGTTGATATAATATTCACTTCCGTTCAAGGGCGATGTAATAGCAGGCCCATTGCCTTTAAATATTTTTTCGCAATCGGGATTGTGCGGTGGAATTTTTTGGTAAGACATCCCGTTTTGAGAAAAATATGCCTGCATATCAGGCGATATATTGCGATACAACTTTTTGATATAACCCGTAGCGGGGGCACAAGTTTCGCAATAGGAAAAGGCGCCATCCGCCGATATTTTTATCTCCTGCAAATGCTGGCATACTGTAGAGGTACTGATTAATGGAATAAAATAATCAGAGATCAGATTAGTACAATAGGGGCCCGGCGGCAATCCCGTTTCGCTGCACACTTGTCTTATCTCACATTCTTTGGGCGGCGTGTACCAATCGGAATTGCTATCATAATCAATAGTATTAAAAATTTTAAAAAGCAGTGGCGTTGCTGTATTGGCGCCGCTTAGTTCCGCAACACCTTGACCAGAAAAGTTTCCCACCCAAACACCGACAGTAAAATTTTTATTGTAGCCAATGCTCCAGGCATCTTTCCTCCCATACGATGTGCCGGTTTTCCAGGCAATCTTTGGCATGTGCTCTGTAGCGGTCCAGTTCAATGGAAAATCGGGACGATTAACTTTTGAAAGAATATCTGTGATCATGTAAGCAGCAGCAGGAGATAAGAGCTGATTTTTTTTAGACGGTTTCGTCGTTTGCAGAAATTGAGGTTCAGTATAAGTTCCTTCATTGGCCAGGGCAGAAAACAAGTTTGTGAGTTGTTCCAGCGTAGCACCGCAGCCACCCAGCACCAGTGACAAACCCAATTTGTTTTGATCTTTTTGTATTTGTTTAAAATTACAAGCAATGAGCTTGCTGATCAATTTTTCTTTACCTATTTGCTGCAGGCTTTTTACCGCGGGAATATTGAGCGAGTGTTCCAACGCATATTCCATCGTTACATAGCCGTTGAATTTCTGGTCATAATTTTCCGGTGCATAACCGCTGTAATTCACCGGCACATCGGTAATAATCGTCTTGGGCGTCAGTAATCCTTCATCAATGCACAATCCATACAGCAAGGGTTTTAAAGTACTGCCAGGCTGGCGAATGGCAGCTGCGCCGTTTACCTGGCCGCCGTCAGTTGTATCGCTGAAACTGGCAGAACCCACATAAGAAATGATCTTGTGTGTTCTATTGTCCATTACAACTATTGCTGCATTGCGAATATTTTTGAACCTTAATGCCCTTATATAATCTTCCGTAAGTTTTTCAATTTTTAATTGCGTGTTAAGATCAATATTTGTTTTGATATTGTTTTCATAAGTTGATGATTTCAGTTTATAAGCCAGATGCGGAATGAAATGCGGAACAGTGGTGCGATAGGCTGTTAATGGTTCTGCTTTTGCGTCTTCAATTTCTTTTTTTGAGAAAACACCATCGTTGAAAAACTTTTCCAGCCAGCGGTTGCGCTCTTTCACAATCAGGTCATTATTCTTTCCAATTACCAAAGAGGAAGGCCGGTTAGGGATAATTGACAAAGCAGTAATTTCGGCCAGCGAAAGATGATCAGGATTTTTTTTGAAATAAAGCAACGAAGCAGATTTTGCGCCTTCAATATTGCCACCATAAGGAACCAGGTTTAAATAAAGTTGCAGGATTTCATCCTTACTGTATTTCCATTCTAACTGAAAAGCCCGGAAACTTTCAATGCACTTGGAGATGATATTACGCTTTCTTGGTTCCAATGCTCTTGCCACCTGCATGGTAATGGTGGAAGCACCGGAAGTTCGTTTCATGTGAATAAGGTTCATAAAGCCTGCTCTTGCTACGGCCAATACATTTATGCCCGGATGATAGTAAAACCATTTGTCTTCTTTGGCGATGATCGTTTTGCGCAGCAGCGGAGAAATTTCGTCCAATTCTGTTTTTATCCGCCATTTCTCATCTTTGGTAAGAAATGCATTCACTACTTCATTCCGATCGTCGGTAATAATTGTTGAATATTCAATTCTATCGGGAAGTGGAAAAAAGAAGTTGAACATTAAGAATAACAGGAAGGCACAGCCGCATACAATTACAAATCTTTTAACAAGCAACACGATTTTTTGCTTAGTAACTTTCTGTTGTAATCTTTTCAACATGTATGGACTCATCGAGTCTGCCTCCTTAGCGTTTATGGCACAAATTTAATCCCGATAGCTATCGGGACAAATTATACGAACTTGGTCCTGTGCGTTCACTGTGCTTGATGCTCATTCGTGTAATTCGGAAAAATTCGTGTAATGTTTTATCTTTCTTCAATTACCAATAACCATATATGCGTATCAAATATTTTCTGCCATCGCTGCTTTTGCTTTCTATCTTTTTATTCTCATGCAGCCGCAATTCCGTCGGCCTCGATTATACCAATGCCAAAGGCGAAGTACCACCATTAGGAAATCTTGTTTTTCGCTTTTCAAAATCAGTTTATCCCGATTCACTGCTTAACTCCTGGGATTCTACCGATTATATTTCTTTTGAACCCAAGATACCCGGCCGTTTTCGCTGGAATGGTCCTGATGAATTAGTATTCTCTCCTTCCCAGGCATTGCTACCTGCTACAGAATACAAAGCAAGTATTAAAAATGATTTATTCCGTTACAGTCAATTCAACGATGTAAAAGATGCGGATAAAATTCAGTTTCATACAGCACCGTTACAATTGAACGATGCTTATACTACCTGGGTTTTGCAGGATGAAAACAGTCGCAGTGCTGTGCCGCAAATTAATTTACAATTCAATTATCCAGTAAAAGTCGACGAGGTAAAAGAAAAACTAAAAATAGAAATCGATGGTAACAAAACAGATTTTGTTGTTCAGAATGTAGGTGTGAGCAATGCCATTAGTCTAAAACTTACTTCATTTAAAGCGGAAGATAAAAACTACGAAGCACAGGTAAATATTGAGAAAGGACTAAAGCCGGAAAAGGGAGCGTTGAGCACACAGGATGCTATCAAAACCGTGCTTTCTATTCCTTCGCCTTATGTGCTCAATATTAATAGCGTAGAAGCGGAGCACAACGGAACCGAAGGCGTGGTGCATATTTACACCAGCCAGCAGTTAACGGGTGAAGGTGCAGGAAATTTCATCAAATTCAATCCGGCTGTTCCTTATACGGTAGAATACACAGGTTATGGTTTCGATTTGCGAAGCGACAAGTTCGATGCCGATAACAGCTACACATTTACAATTTCAAAAGGCTTGCGTGGTAAAATTGGCGGCGTGTTGAAAGAGGATTATAATGGCAGTGTTGCTTTTGGGCAACTGGAATCGCAAATCAATTTCACCAACAGCAAAGCCGTGTACTTATCGAAAAAAGGTGGTGGTAATGTGGAAGTAAGGATCACTAACACACCGAAAATAAAATTGGTGATCTCCAAAATTTATGAGAACAATTTATTGGCTGCAGAACGCAATGGTTATTATCCAAGAGATAATGATGAAGACGCGGAATATGCATCTTATAACGAAAACAGCGACTACGTTGAGACAACTGCTGGCGACATCATATACAGTAAAGAAATTGATACACGCAGCCTGCCTAAGTCGGGCAATGGAAGAATTTTGAACATTTCGCAGTTTGAAGACCGGTTGCCGGAATTAAAGGGAGTGTATCACGTAATGATCCGTTCCGCAAAAGATTATTGGGTAAAAGATAGCCGCTTTATTTCTTTCTCCGATATTGGCCTGATTGCAAAACAGGGTGAAGACAAAATGTATGTGTTTGCCAATTCTATTAAAACCGCTAATGCGTTGCAGGGCGTAACGGTAAATGTGTATGGAGCCAATAACCAATTGCTGGGGACAGGCGGCACTAATGCCGATGGCGTTGCGGAAGTTGCCCTTGCTTCACGATCCTTTGCAGGCTTTAAACCGGCCATGGTGATTGCTAAAACCGCTGACGATTTTACGTATTTGCCTTTCAGTAATACCAGAGTAAACACATCCAGGTTTGATGTAGGCGGCAAACATATCAATGCAACGGGCTTCGATGCCTTCGTATATGCGGAGAGAGACATTTACAGGCCGGGGGAAAGAGTGAATTTTGCCGCGCTGCTGCGTGATAGAAAATGGAAAAGTCCTGGTGCGCTGCCGGTTAAAATGAAATTTCTATTGCCTAACGGAAAGGAATTAAAATCCTTTCGCAAAAGCCTGAATGAACAAGGCGCTGCGGAAGGAAATATTGACCTTTCTACATCCGCCATTACCGGCAGTTATACTTTGGAAGTCTACAGTTCGAACGATGTGTTGCTGGCTTCAAAGAACTTTATGATCGAAGAATTTGTGCCGGACAGAATTAAACTAACTGCTACGTTGAATAGGCCTTTCCTGCTCCCCTCAGAATCGGCAACCCTGCAAATCAATGCTGTTAACTTTTTTGGTCCGCCTGCGGACAATAGAAAATATGAAACGGAAATTCAGGTTAAGCAGAAACAATTCTCTTCAAAAAAATATTCTGATTATGACTTCTCTTTGGCCAATCAAAAAGAATTTCATGACAAAGACGTGAAGGAAGGCACGACAGATCAAAATGGCAATGCGGTTATCAACTACTCAGTTCCTTCCCTATATGTCAATACCGGTTTATTACAGGCGAATTTTTACACAACAGTATTTGATGAAACCGGAAGGCCTGTCAGCCGCAATACTTCTGTAGATATTTACACGCAGGATGTTTTTTATGGCATCAAAGAGGATGATTACTATTATCACCCTTTGAACCAGCCTGTGAAATTTGGCTTGATTTCTTTAGACAAGGGCGGCAATCCTGTAACAGCTGCGGCCAATGTACAGATCATTAAACATGAATACAAAACCGTTTTAACCAAGAGCGGTAGCTATTTTCGCTATGAATCGCAGCAGGAAGACAAAGTATTGCTGGATCAGCAAATGAACGTTGGTGGCAATACTGTGATGAATTACATTCCGCGTTCGCCTGGCGATTATGAAATTAGAGTTTACAAGCCAGGTGCCAATGCTTACGTAAGCAAAAGTTTCTACAGCTACGGCGCCTGGGGTGGAGATAATTCTTCGTTTGAAGTAAATACAGAAGGGCAAATAGATATTGAACTCAATAAAGAAAAATACGAAAGTGGAGAGAATGCTAAGGTACTGTTCAAAACGCCATTCAGCGGCCGCATGCTGGTTACGCTGGAAACCGATCATGTCGTATCGTATCAATATGTTGATGTGGCTAAACGAACAGCCAGTATTGATGTAAAATTAGATGGAGCATATATTCCCAATGTGTACGTTACGGCAACACTTATCAAACCACACGAAGTTTCAGATATTCCGCTAACGGTGGCGCATGGATTTCAAAATATAAAAGTTGAAGAGAAGAGCAGGAAAATGCCGGTAGCCATCGTTGCACAACAATCTGTTCGTTCCAAAACACATCAAAAAGTGAAAGTGAAAGCAGTTGCAGGCAGTTATATTACATTGGCGGCGGTGGATAATGGCGTGTTGCAGGTAAGCGACTTTAAAACACCCGATCCTTACAATTATTTCTATCAAAAAAAGGCGTTGCAGGTAACTGCTTTTGATATGTATCCCTTACTGTTCCCTGAAATAAGAGCAAGGTTAAGCAGTACCGGCGGCGATGGAGACCTGAGTTTGGACAAACGGGTAAATCCTATGCCGGCAAAACGTTTCAAGATCATGTCGTACTGGAGCGGTATAAAAAAAGCGGATGGTAGTGGCGTGGCGGAATTTGAATTTGACATTCCGCAATTCAGCGGCGAAGTACGATTGATGGCGGTTGCTTTTAAGGATGAAAAATTTGGTACCGCAGAAAATGCAATGAAGGTTGCTGATCCAATTGTATTAAGCAGCGCACTGCCAAGATTTATGAGTCCCGGCGATACAGTGTTAGTGCCGGTTACGATTTCCAACACAACTAATCGTATTGCTAATGGACAAGCTGCTATTGCGGCAAGCGGTCCTGTAAAAATTATTGGCAACAATTCACAAAGTATTTCTATCAATGCCAACAGCGAAAGCAAAGCTGTGTTTCAGTTGGTTGCCGGTGCCAATATTAATGTGGCAAAAATTATAGTGAGTGTAAATGCATCAGGCGAAAAATTTGTTGATGAAACAGAAATTTCTGTACGTCCTCCATCAACATTACAAAAAGTTTCCGGTAGCGCTTCAATTGTTGGCGGTACTTCACAGAAAATATCTATTCCGCAAAATGATTTTATTCCCGGAACCTTTAAATACAATTTGATTGTTAGCCGTTCGCCGGTGGCGCAAATTGCAGATCAGTTGCGGTACCTGGTCCAGTATCCTTATGGCTGTACAGAGCAAACAATTTCCGCCGCCTTCCCTCAATTATATTATGGCGATTTTGCCGATCTGCTACAATTAAAAAGCAGCGGTAAATCAAATGCCAATGCCAATGTGATGGAAGCTATTCGCAAAATAAAAATGCGCCAATTGTATAGTGGGGCTGTTACGCTTTGGGATGGAGAAGGAAAAGAAGACTGGTGGACCACCATTTATGCAGCCCACTTTTTATTGGAAGCAAAAAAAGCTGGTTTTGATGTCGATAATAGTCTCCTTGAAACTATGCTCTCTTACATTGCCAACCGGTTAAAAACAAGAGAAACGATTCTTTATTATTACAACCGTGATCAAAACAAAAAGATTGCGCCTAAAGAAGTTGCATATGGCTTGTATGTGTTATCGCTGGCTGGCCGTGCACCTGTTTCTGCTATGAATTATTACAAAACCAACCAGCAATTGCTGGCATTGGACAGCAAGTATTTATTATCTGCTGCTTATGCCGTTGCGGGTGATAAGCGTTCATTTAACGCCATGCTGCCTTCATCTTTCAGTGGAGAAGAGTCGGTGCAGCAAACCGGTGGCAGTTTTTATAGCGCCTTGCGTGATGAAGCCATTGCGTTAAATGCATTGGTTGATGTTGACCCAGGCAATGCGCAAATTCCGGTAATGGCTAAGCATGTCAGTGACCGGTTGAAGAATGAACGCTATTCGAATACGCAGGAAAGAGCTTTTTCTTTTTTAGCGTTGGGAAAGATAGCAAGAAGTGCATCGAGATCTGATGTAACAGCTGAATTAAAAGTTGGAGGTAAAACCCTGGCAACTATCAATGGCGACTGGAAAGGTAGTAGCGAGCAGCTAAAATCAAATACAATTGAATTGGTCGCCAAAGGCAATGGCCGCATGTATTATAGTTGGGTGTCTGAAGGCATTAGTTCCAGTGGTGCTTATAAGGAAGAGGACAGTTATATTAAGGTGCGCAGACAATTTCTTGACCGTTATGGCAATGCAATTAATGAAAACACTTTCAAACAAAATGATTTAGTAATAGTGGAATTGACGCTTGAAAAAGTATTTAATGCTTCCATTGAAAACATTGTGATCACAGATTTACTGCCTGCCGGTTTTGAAATTGAAAATCCACGCATTAAAGAATTGCCGGGAATGGATTGGATCAAAAACGAATCGCAACCTACGGCTTTAGATGTGCGTGATGACCGCATTCATTTTTTTGTAAACGCATACTCGCCAAAACAAAAATATTACTACGCTGTTCGTGCCGTTTCATTGGGGCAGTTCAAGCAAGGGCCAGTAAGCGCAGATGCAATGTATAATGGCGAGATGCATTCATATCACGGTGCGCAAACTGTAAAAGTGATTCAATAAAATCAAATTAATAATTTTATAACGAGGACTTTGCGCCTCGTTTTTTTATGGCATATTCAGAAAGGCATATTGCAATTGTGTGTAATCCTGTACAAGAAAAAGCGTTAAGCATGACAGATAAATTGGCCATTCTTTTATCGGGCATGGATATCAAACACTCTATTTTTATTACACAATGGCCGCAAACCTGGTATGGGTTTACCGAGGCATGGATTGTTGGTGGTGATGGAACAGTCAATTGGTTTATTAATCAATATCCGGATATACAACTTCCTTTGTCTGTGTTTCCCGGCGGTACAGGCAATGACTTTCACTGGATGTTGTATAGTGACCTTTCACTGGAAAGGCAAGTTGATCAAGTGCTTGAAGGAAAACCGCAATTAATTGATGCCGGCATTTGCAATGGAAAATTATTTTTAAATGGTGTGGGCATCGGCTTTGATGGTGCTGTTGCTAAAGATTTGGTGGGCAGGAAAAAACTGGCCGGCAAAGGTTCTTATCTTCTTTCCATATTGAAACGCATCATCTGGTATCGCGAAAAGGCATGTACGCTTCAAATGCCGCATGAAACTATTTCACAAGACTGCTTTATGATTAGCATAGCCAATGGGCAGCGGTATGGAGGTGGGTTTAAAGTGGCTCCTAATGCATCAGTAACTGACGCATTATTAGATGTAAACATGATTGGAAAAGTATCGCTGTTAAAGCGTATCAGGTACTTACCGGTTATTGAAAAAGGAAAACACCTGCAGCTACCCTTTGTTCAATATAAACAAGTTGTTTCCATTGTTATTTCATCAAAAGAGATGTTGTATGCTCATATTGATGGCGAATTAGAAATCAATGCAGGGTTTGACATCGAAATATTACCGAAACACTTTTCTTTCGTCTGCTAAAAAAGTTCTTCGTGGCTTTACAAACAGCTTTACTAAAATAAAGCCCGCTATAAATCCCCCAATATGAGCAGCATAAGCCACTCCACCTGTTTCTTCGCCACCTAAAGTTCCAAGGCCACTTAACAGTTGAAAAATAAACCAAAGTCCTAAAGCTACAAATGCAGGTACTGAAATGGTAAAGAAAAAGAAAAGCCATACATGTACGCTTCGTTTCGGAAATAGAAACACATAACCTGCCAGTACGCCTGATATAGCACCTGAAGCACCTAAACTGGGCATGAGTGTATTTTGATTAAAATAAGCAGTAGTAAATACGTGACTTAAGCCAGCCAATACGCCGCAAATCAGGTAAAAGAAAAAATAATTGCGATGACCCATCACATTTTCCAGATTATCACCAAAAATGAAAAGATAAAGCATGTTACCGGCCAAATGCGCAATGCCACCATGCATGAACATAGAAGTGATCAAGGTAAGATAAACAGGTATACCAGTTCTTTGTAAACCTGGCATTTGCAAGTGCTGGCCGGTATAGGGATCGATAAGAATTTTTGAACTGGTAATGATATCGTGGCCTGATAAAATTTCTGCAGGTACAGTGGCGTAAGCATAAGTAAAATACACATCATTGCCAATGCTTTGCAGAAACACAAAAACAAAGATGTTGATGATGATTAAAAGATAATTTACTATCGGGGTAAGCCTCCGGTCCCTGTTATCATCACCAATAGGTAAAAGCATTTTCTTTTAATGTACAATTGCAAATGCTGTTCCTAATAAAAAAGTCCTGCCGTAAAGCAGGACTTAGTAAGAGCGAAATATGTTAGATCAATAATTATCTCTGTATCCGCCACCGCCACGGTTGCCACCGCCGCCATAGCCGCCGCCGCCACGATTGCCACCGCCGCCGTAACCGCCGCCGCCTTTTTTGAAGCCGCCGCCACCGCCGCCAAAGCTTCTTTTCTTAAAGCCGCCTTCGCCGCCTTCTTTAGGGCGAGATTCATTAACAACCAGGTTTCTGCCTTCTACTTCAGTGCCGTTTAATTGAGCAATAGCTGCCTGCGCCTGTTCGTCGTTTGGCATTTCAACAAAGCCAAAACCTTTGCTGCGTTGTGTGAATTTGTCCATAACAATTTTGGCAGAGGCTACTTCACCATAAGGTGTAAACATGTTGGCCAGATCCTGATCTTTCAGGCCCCAACTAAGGTTTCCTACGTAAATGTTCATTTTGAGAAAAGTTTAAAAAATAAAAGTGTTTAC
>JBQCJM010000104.1:0-3559 GCA_051952715.1 Flavisolibacter sp. | reverse complement strand
GCTGGCATTATGCTTACCGGCACCGAAGTGAAATCGCTTCGGGAAGGCAAGGCTAATTTCAACGATAGCTATTGCATTTTTCATAATGGCGAAATGTGGATACGCTCCTTCCATATTTCTGAATACTCGCATGGTACAGTAAACAATCACGATCCGATTAGGGAACGAAAATTGCTATTGAACCGCCGTGAGTTGAAAAAGATAGAAGCTAAACTGAAAGAGAAAGGTTACACTGTTGTTCCGCTTCGCTTATTTTTTAATGAAAAAAATTTGGTTAAGCTGGAAATTGGTTTAGGAAAAGGTAAAAAGCTGCACGACAAAAGAGAAAGCATTAAGCAGCGGGATGTGCAAAGAGAAATCAAACGTTATATAAAATAATTCATCAAGCCACTACATGAAAAAAATCTTCTTCGCCTTTTTAATAGCCTTTGGTTTGTCGGCGCACGGGCAAACTGTTGCCGGCTACTGGTATGGCACTGCTACCGTGGAAAACGGCGGCGGTAATAATTATTTGGTTGAATTGATATTGAAGCAAAATAACACGGCAGTACAGGCCATCATGAATTATTATTTCCGCAATACGTTTAGAAGCATTAAGCTAAACGGCAATTATGATTCAAGGACGAGAGAACTTGCTTTGTTCAATGTGCCCGTTCCTTATTTCGGATCGAACAGCAATATGGAAGTGGATTGTATTACCGACTTTCATGCCATACACCGCATAGCCAAAGCAGGCTCTAACCTCAACGGAAAATTTTATGCAAGAGATGCGTATAAATATACCTGCGGCAACATTGTATTTGATTTGAAATTTAATAAAGATGCAGGCAACCAGGATTCTATTTTAACAGCGTTGCGCAATTTTAAAGAAACTTACCAGGTGTGGACTCCAACTGCTACAGACACCTTGGTAGCAGCTACGGTAATACAACGGCCTATAGAAAACATGGTGGTAAATAAAGAGTACAAAGAAAGAAGTGTAGAAGTTCAAAAAGAAATTGAGGTAGATAGCGATTCTTTGCAGGTTGATTTTTACGACAATGGTGAAATAGATGGCGATTCTATTTCGGTATTCTTTAATGATCAATTGTTAGGTGCTAATTTAAAATTGAGCACAAAATCAGTTCACATGACCATCGGTTTAGATTCAACGAAAGATGTCAATGTACTATCCATGTTTGCTAATAATCTGGGTTCCATTCCGCCTAATACAGCACTCATGCTGATTTACGATGGAAAGAAAAGATATGAAGTAAGATTGTCCAGTAATCTGGAGAAGAATGCGGCGGTGCGATTGAAAAGAAAAAAAAGTCCAAAAGCCCCTTAAGAAGCGCTGCTACTTGTTGGCGCTTACTATCCGATCATTCACCATTAAAATAAAAAAACTCTCAACTTATTAGTAAAAGCTGAGAGTTTTTTATTTTTTAATAATCTTTACTGTGCGTGGCTTTCCTCTTTTCGTCTTTGACAGGTTGGGCTAAAACAATTCCGGCTGCTTACCTTCTTCTACCTTCACCTCCCACTCCATCATAACGTTTTTATTGTAATCAACCAGTTTGGCACCAACAGCTTTCCAACCCATTACTTCCACCATTTTTGCCACCTTAAACTTCGCTTTTCGTACCTGCGAGCCTTTGCCTGATTGCACAATCAATATAGGTTCATCTTCGGTTGATACGGCTTCCAGAATATTTCCCTTGCCTTCCTTAATAAACAAGAATTTACTTTTTAAAGTGGTAGTTTCAATGCGGAAACGTTTTACATTGTATTGCAGTTTATCATTGTCTAAATACACTGCAGTAATAATTCTTTCCGGAACGAACTTTTCCACCAGCATCACCTCTTCCGGATTGAAACGCTGTGTTAATTCCTGGTCAGTGATCTCGTAAGTTCCGTCTGTACACAAAACAAGCACCCTGTCTTCTGCATCAAAATCGCCCAGTTCAATTCCTTTTCCTTCATGGTTCAATCTTCCAAACTTATCATCGAACCACAGCTTTATGCTGCCTAAAGTGGCCACACCCGCTTCTTTAAACTTGACAGAACGAACAGGATATTTGGTTACCTGGTTGCCCATGCTGCCACGGCTCTTGATCTCCATTTCTTCAAAATAAAATTCAAACTCCTTATTACGTGCCGAACAATTAGGGCTTAAAATGATGCGTACCACTTCGGCCTCTCCGTTTGGATTAACGGTGAGATAATGCACTTTGCTTTTATCATGTCCCTTAGTAAGATCGTATTCTTTATCGCGGGTGACACCGGTGACATTAAACCGCTTGGCATAAGAAACGCCTGTGCCGCCATCGGTATAAATCATATTGTACGTAGTGCGTTCGTCTCCTTTTCTAAATACGGCCGCATACAGAATATCTTTACCGATAAAAACTTTATCCTGTACCTTCACCACCTTCATAATGCCACGCTTGGTAAAAGCAATGATGTCGTCAAGGTCGGAACACTCCACTAAAAATTCATCTTTCTTCAATGATGTTCCAATGAAGCCTTCATCGCGGTTGATATAAAGACGCGTATTGGCAATGGCCACATGCTTGGCTTCAATAACTTCAAAAACCTTGATCTCTGTTTTGCGTTCTTTGCCTTTACCATATTTTTTCAGCAAGCCTTCAAAATAAGCGATGGCATAATCGTTCAAATGTTCCAGGTCGTATTTCACCTGTTTGATTTGTGCCTCAAGATCTTTGATTTGAGCATTCAGTTCATCAATATCTAATTTGTAAATACGACGAACCGGCTTCTCAGTAAGCTTTAAAATATCTTCTCTTGTAATGGGCCTCCTCAATTGCCTTGCAAAAGGAACAAAGGCTTTGTCGATTGCCTGAATTACTTTTTCCCATGTTTCATGTTTCTTCTCAAGCTCTTTGTAAATTTTTTCTTCGAAGAATATTTTTTCAAGCGAAGTATAATGCCATTTATCCTGCAGCTCACCAAGTTTGATCTCCAGTTCTTTTTGCAACAGATCTTTGGTGCGATCTACAGAAATTTTCAGCAGATCGTTCACACTAACAAAATGCGGCTTTTGATCAATGATAACACAGGTATTAGGAGAAATGGAAACTTCACAGTCTGTGAATTTGTATAAAGCGTCAATGGTAATGTCTGGAGAAATGCCTGGCGCCAAATCAACTTGTATCTCTACTTCGGCCGCCGTATTATCTGTTACTTTTTTGATCTTGATCTTTCCATTATCATTGGCTTTAACAATACTGTCCATTAAGCCATTGGTAGTAACGCCGTAAGGAACGCTTTTGATCAGCAAGGTTTTTTTATCAAGTTCTTCAATATGTGCACGAACTTTTACACGGCCGCCACGCATACCCTGGTTATAGTCACTTACATCGGCCATGGCGCCTGTAAGAAAATCGGGGTAGAGATCAAACTTTCTTCCTTTTAAATATTTAACGGAGGCCTCGCAGATCTCGCAGAAATTGTGCGGCAATACTTTCGTAGCAAGACCTACAGCAATACCTTCTGCGCCATGCGCCAACAACAAAGGAAACTTTACAGGCAGGGTTATAGGTTCATTTTTTCTTCCATC
>JBQCJM010000103.1:0-6832 GCA_051952715.1 Flavisolibacter sp. | reverse complement strand
ATATACTTTTTTTTGAAGATCAGAAGCAGATATTTTTCCAAACTTGGTGTAGGGGCTTTCTTTTTGTGCAAAGGAATTACATGCTATGAAGCTGCATAATAATAGAATGAATGATCTCATACGGTAGTTTTAGTGGCTCTAATGTCTGTCTTCTTTTTAATTATAAAAGAATACAGATATGATAAGTGCTCAAAAGAACTAATTTAATTGTGCGTTTGCAAGTTTCTCTATATTTTTCTTTGCAGAATGTATGAGTCTAAGTCAAAACCCTTACTGCCTGTTCATCTTTTTTATCGCCGCGTATTAAAAAATATTGTTTTTGCATCAGGCATACTTGCAGTTTGCCTGGTCATTGGACTCATTGGTTTTCATTACACGGCAAATACTTCCTGGATTGACGCCTTTCATAATTCTTCCATGCTTTTAAGCGGCATGGGTCCAGTAGTAAATATTGAAAACAACGGCGGTAAAATATTTTCTTCGTTTTACGCACTTTTTAGCGGCGTGGTTTTTATTACCAACATCGGTATTATTTTGGCGCCAGTCATGCACCGGCTTTACCATCGCCTGCATTTGGAAGAAGAAGATACAAATACGTAGGTAAGGTTTAGGGTTTTCTTTATTAGAAAAGTTTTTACTTGTGGGTAGCTTTGCAAACGAATTATCCCGATAACTATCAGAATTATATTTCGTGTAATCAAAGCAGGTGTCATTGATTGAGTTATATACAAAACAGGTAAAACAATTAGCTATTGAACATGGCTTCGACTATTGCGGCATTGCCAAAGCGCAGCCATTAGATGAAGATGCCCGCCGCCTTGAAAGCTGGCTACAGCAAGGCTTCCATGGGAAAATGCAATACATGGAAAATTATTTCGACCTGCGCATTGATCCTTCCAAATTGGTTCCCGGTGCAAAATCTGTCATTACCGTCTTAAAAAATTATTTTCCCGAACAAACAAATAACACTGAATTCAAAATTTCAAAATATGCTTATGGTAAAGATTATCACGAGGTAATAAAAGCACAGCTTAAACAAATGATGCAACAGTTGCAGGAAAAGATAGGGCAATTTAATGGACGTGGCTTTGTTGATTCAGCGCCGGTGCTGGAAAGAAGCTGGGCACAAAAAAGCGGATTGGGTTGGATTGGCAGAAATGGAAATTTAATTACCAGGCAAAACGGTTCTTTCTTTTTTATTGCAACACTGATCGTTGATGTTGAATTGAATTACGATGATCCGTTTGCAAAAGATTTTTGCGGCAGTTGTAGTAAATGTATTGACGCTTGCCCCACCGATGCTATCAGTGAAAATAAAGTCATCAACGGCAGCAAGTGCATCTCTTATTTCACCATTGAACTGAAAGACGAAGTGATTCCGGAAGAAATGAAAGGAAAATTCAACAATTGGATGTTTGGCTGTGATGTATGTCAGGATGTTTGCCCGTGGAACCGCTTCAGCAAAGCTAATACAGAAACTGCTTTCTCTCCCCTTCCCGAAATCTTAAATCTCACTACAAAACAATGGGAAGAGTTAAGCGAAGAAATGTTCAGAAAAATATTTAAACACTCTCCGCTTAGCCGGTCCAAACACAAGGGCATACAGCGCAACATTAAATTTCTAAAAACCTAGTGCCATTTTTACTGAAAGCCTTTTGAAAGTATAATCATAATACTCAGCTTGCGGCCCTCCTCCAACGGGGAAATCTATTACAATGCCTTTTGCCATTATTGCTTCATGCAAATATTTTTGTGAATAGCCTGCACTAAAATTAAATGACAAACTGCCTTTGAGGGCAATTGTATAACCAATGCCTGCATCAAAATACAAACCATTTTTGTAAGTAATCGTTTGCCACAAATCTTCTTCGTGTGTTTTAGATGGTAAGGAAGTGCCCATATCGATATAGACAAAAGGTGTTTGGGATCTATTCAAAATATTTCTCCGCAGATCTGCAAAAATGGTGAACGTTTTGAAGTTATAATCATCAAGCCCTGCGCCAATACCGGCAAACCATGTTTTATAAACAACGCCATTAACGGTTTGCAGCTGCAAAGCCTGGTCAGAACTGCCTTTTAAAAATCCAACCTGGTTAATACTTGAAAATTTCAATTCAGGTTTTTCCTGGGCCTGCAAACCCACTGTAAAAAGCAGCAATACGATAAGAGTAAAAAATTGTTTCACAACATTATTTTGAAACGGTGATCTTGCTTAATAACCTGATATTGGAAGCATTGGAATAATCATACTGATACAGTCCGTCTTTTGCAACTACTAAAGCAATTCCATTGTATGCAATTACATCGCTGGCTTCTACTTTGTCAATTGTTTTTAGTAATTGCAAATTGCTAACGTTAGATGCATTGTAAACTTTTACACCACCATCGCAAATAAATAAGAGATTATTATCCTTGCCAAGCCCTTGGGGATTAGTCATTGAATAGGTAGTAACCAATGTTGGCGCTGCCAGGTTTTTAATATCGATGATCTGCAGCTCATTGGTTGTTGGCCCGCAATAAGTGCCGGCTCTTAAGGTTACGTAAGCAAAATTATCATCGGCAATAACTGGGTCGCAGGCACGGGCATGCACAAAATTTCCTTGTGCTACAGGCGATGCTGCATTAGAAATATCGAAAATAAAAACGCCACCCATTGAACCTAAAAAAAGTTTGTCCTTAAATGGAAAGATCGTTTCAATATCCCAACCTGCATTGATAGTGCCAACCAAAGTTGGCTCATTGGCATTGACAATAGAAATTGACTTGAGTGTATGCCGGTCAACAGCATACAAATAATCATTAACGATTGAAAATCTTGCCATGGAACCTGCGATACCGGCCGCCTTAGCAGCAGCTGGCATAGCAGACTGAAAATTCACAGCATTGGCTGCTGCATAATCATAAACAATATAATCCTTGGAAGGCGACACTTCCACTGTTGTGTCCTTTCTTGTCCAGCCAACAATAACAAGTCCTTGCGCTGCAACAAACCCACCTGAATACATTCTTTCCGGAAAAACACCCGGAATATTTTTCAGCAATTTTGCCTGCAGCGGATTAGTAATGTCAATTGCAATAAGATCATCGTACATATCGGCATACAAAGTGTTTCCCTTAACTGCAATATCTATATTGCCTGGAATGTCAATAAATGCTTTCTCCACAGGATTTGCAGGATTGCTGTTATCAATTACATGCACACCCTTATCAACTTCGTTGAGAAAGATATACTGACCGTAAATAAAAATCTTTCCTGGTGATTGTACGGCTTTTGGTGCATTGCTTTTTATGTTGCTAAAAACCTCCGTCTTTGTTTTATAAATGGGTGTAAGTATTGCATAGGTATGCGTTATCTTATCTTTTACGCAACCCTGAAAAAGGAACAAGGCTGTGCAATACACTGCAACGTTCAGAAACTTTTTCATAACAGTTTTTTTGAGTTGACACTGGTTTTAAAACAACCGTTGCGTTCCAGATTATTTTTTTTGAAAAAGAATTTGTGTTGTTATACCCAATGAGAATAAGTGTTTGGCTGAACCATTTTTATCCAGCCTCGAAATGCCATATTGCATTTGCGGACCAATCAACATGGATGTTTTTTCATTATTGATTATTGCATAAGAAAAACCAAGATTGGAAAACAATTGTGTTTTATGGAACAATGATTTATTCCCGAAGTAAATATTATTCTGTGCATCGTATAACAAAGCGTTGGTGCTTACCAATTGCTGAAGTGATAAACCAGCCTGTATTGATAACGGCACTTTCTTTAGCATCTGCCAGTCAATAGAAACCGGCAACGATATAAAATGATATTGGTTGCGATAATCTTTAAAACTTGTCCCTGAATTAAGATAATAACGACTGAAAGATTGTGCAAGGCTGTAGTTATACACTGCCGAATCCTGTCGCATCTTTCCTACTGTGATGTTGGTGCTATAATAATTGTATTGCATTCCTGCAGAAAAAGAAATGCGATCAGAGAGTTTTTTTCTGGCTACAAATCCTATTGAAAAGGAAAGGTCATTTTTTACCGGCGAAGGATTTTGGTTATTATTCTGCGGTATAGTTGCAGGGCTGTTAACAGCCATTGCATCCAATGACTTATTTAAAGAAAGAGAACCCAATCCTTTTCCAATACCCGATGTGCCTGCATTAACCAAAACACCAAATTTCCATTTGGAAGACTTCCTTATAGATTTTTTTGTTGCGGCAACAGCGTTATCAACAGTATCAACTTTTACATCAGCTACTTTATATTTTACTACGCTGTCTTTTTTCCCCATGGTTTTTTGTAAGGACGAGTCAGCCTTTTTGAGTGCAAAGGGTTTTGAACTACTTTCTTTACTAACTGGTTGATGCAGTTCTTCACTTGCTGTTATATCTTTTCCGGCAGAGGCTATTACTTTTTCATTTGCCATCAATTTAGGTGAAGCTAAACCAGATGCTTTGTTTGTTTTTTTGGCAGGTAACAAAAGCTTGCTTAATAAAGACAGATCGTTATTAAGAATATAATTCCTTTTAATTATAGCGGGTTCTATTTTATCGTTTACTATTTCTTGTTTTATTACATCATTTGCTTCACCGGGTTGCGTTGTTTTTTTTGTTTCTATTAAAGGTTTCGGGGTTGTTGCAGTTGACATTGGGTTTTTTGTGGCAACTTCAGTCTCATTGACAACAGGATTAATAGTTATTATTCTATTAGTAGCTGAATGATTGGCTGTGCTAAGCCACCAAATGCCACCGCATAGAAGCAGGCATAAAAAAGGCAGCCATAATATCAATCTTCTGCGGTCCTTTTTTGTACGGATCTGCTTTTCTATCTTCTGCCAAACAGGCGTCGTCGGTACGAATTGCAATTCGTCCATTTTATTCTTTACCTGCTTTTCAAAGCTATTTTGCATAAACCGCCTTTTTAAAATCATTGTTTTTTTGCTCAATCCATTGTATCAACAGGTTTCTTGCCCGTGCATACTGCGATCGTGATGTGCTTTCCTGTATGCCCAAAATCTTTCCGATCTCCACATGATTAAATCCTTCCACTGCGTATAAATTAAAAATGGTTTGGTAGCCCGGTGGTAATTGCCTGATAAGATCAGCCAATTCTTTTGCCTGCATTTTTACTTCGGGATGATGATCGTTACTTACTACATGCAAATGATCATCGGGGAACAACAGGTCGGTTTGATATCTTGCATTTCTTTTTAAATAATTAATGGCTGTTGTTACCATAATTCTCCTGATCCATCCACCCAGTTCACCCTGGAATTTATATTGCTTGAGGTTTAAAAACACTTTTACAAAGCCCTCCTGCAACACATCTTCGGCATCGGCCATGGATTTTGTATAGCGATAGCAAACGCTAAGCATAGCAGGCGCAAAATGCTCATACAATTCCCGTTGTGCCGCCGCCTTTTCTTTCAGGCAGTTTTTTACCAGTGTGTAATAATCCATTGATCAGTGGTCTCGCCTCTTTGACAGCGCTGAATAGAAAAGCGTTGCAGCCATTTAAAAATTTTCGATGGCAAAGAAACAAAAAAGGCTGCCGTGGCAACCTTTGATGATTTTTTAGAATGCTGGATCTGGTGGTGTGTTGGTGTTATTATCTCTTTCCAGGAAAGGATAGGGAAGAAAATTCCTTTTCTTTTCGCTGTTAGGCCTGTTAAACCGGCGCATGTCTTCGAGCCTTAAACCAGACATGTATAGTTCAATACTGCGTTGCTTATAAATTAAATCGAGAATCTCTGTCTGGGTAAGTGGGCCTGTTATTGGTGGCAAATCGGCTCCTACCCCAAAGGGATCGCTGGCCGGGGTTTTAGTTACTACTTTGTTTAACTCAGCCAAAGCACTGGTTAAATCAGGCGTGGATTGACGGGCATAGGCCTCAGCTTTTATAAGTGTAATTTCTACTGGCAAATAGACGGGCCATGGAGTTGTAGACGCAGCTCCAAATCCATTAACCCTGTAAATGGGGGCAGATGCATTCGTAGAAATATAGAATGGAACTCTTTTATCGTCCGGGCTTGGCTGTAAGGCAGCAGGAAGGCCCATGTTCAAATCGCCTGGCGCATATACATTATTTGTTGAAGTTGCCGTTTCAAAAATAGGATTCAGATTTACAGTAGTAAAATTGAAAGCTGATTTTTGTGAAAGGTCAACTGCGTTAGCTTCTGTCAGAGCTTGCGCATAATTGCCGATAAATAAAGAATAACGGGCCTTTAAAGCATGCAGTGTGTTCACTATGTCAATGCCCGCAGGAATATTTGATAAAAATGCCGCGGAAATAGGTGCAGCAGCAATAGCAGAGAGAGCATTGTCAATAGCGGAAATGGCTGTAGTAAAACCTTCTGTCCGATCAACAAAGCTTACTTTGCCCCCAATGCCCGCAGGAACTTTTTCCCAAAACATAGACAGATCTCCTAAAGCCAATGCTTTAAAAATAGTTGCATATCCAATTAATCCACTTGCATAGCCTTTGTCGCCAAGGGTGGCTGCTCCATTAATTACGTTATCGGCATCATAAATAATTTTATTGCTCGATGTCCATAAGCCTGCCAGCATAGTGTTGGTCCCGTCCACAGAGCCACCTCCTAACTGTAATTGGTATTCTGACGTATTACCCTGGTTCAAAACTATTAGCTGGTTAGTGAGTAAACCATCCATAGAAACCCTGTTATATAAAGAGCTTGCTCTTCCTGCTGTGTATACTCTTTGTAAACCAACGGCAACACCTGTAAGGCCTTGTGGAGAACTAAAAACCTCCTGTCCGGTTGCGGCATTCGGATTACTATAATTTTTCTTACAGGAAGTTTGCATTACAATTATAATAACT
>JBQCJM010000102.1:0-19330 GCA_051952715.1 Flavisolibacter sp. | reverse complement strand
CTGCTGCTTCGGGCTCTTCTTCTTTTTCTTCTACAAAGCTCAGCGAGCCTAAATGTAAATCAATTTTAGCATCTTGCAACTGCGGCGCAGGATTTTCTTCGACAATGCTATTTTCGTCAATCAATTTGGGGGCTAACAGATCCTCTTTAGGTGGTTGGATGGTGGCTTGTGGCTTTGGGGATGGCTGCTCTCCTAAAGTCATGACGATCTTTTCTTGTTTTGGTGCTTCCTGTTTTGGCGCTTCTCTTTTGCTGAACGGATCTTTATGCTGGAAACCTGTAGCTATTAATGTGATGCCGATTTGAGATCCCAAAGAATTATCATAACCCAAACCAAGAATAACATCTGTGTTTTCACCAGCCTGGCTTAATAAATGGTTTTGAATAATCTCCACTTCATCCATCGTAAACTCATGTTCGCCTTCGGCAGAATTGATATTGATCAAAATCCACTTGGCACCACGAATTTCATTGTCATTTAACAATGGTGAATTCAATGCATCTTCAATAGCACGTTGGGCACGGTTCTCGCCTTCGCAAGCCGCATTACCCAAAATAGCAACACCGCCATTTTTCATTACAGTACATACATCGGCAAAGTCAACGTTGATCTGACCTGTACTGTTGATGACGTCAGTGATACACTTGGCTGCAGTTGCTAAAACATTATCGGCCCTTGAAAATGCTTCACGCATTTTCAAATTTCCAAACTGGTGGCGCAGCTTGTCGTTTCTGATAACCAACAACGTATCTACATATTGTTTTAAATTTTTAATTCCTTCCTCGGCCTGCTGCTGCCGCTTTTTTCCTTCATAAGAAAAAGGAGTAGTAACAATGCCTACGGTAAGAATACCGAGGTCTTTACAAATTTTTGAAATGATGGGTGCACCACCCGTTCCGGTGCCACCGCCCATGCCTGCAGTAACAAACGCCATTTTGGTATTTACTTCCAAAATGCGCTTGATCTCTTCTAAGCTTTCTTCAGTTGCCTGGCGGCCAATTTCAGGATTAGCACCTGCCCCCAAACCTTGTGTAAGATGTGGCCCTAACTGAATTTTATTGGGCACATTACTTTGTGTGATGGCCTGTGCATCTGTATTACAAATAATGAAGTTCACGCCTTCAATGTTCTGGCTATGCATGTGGTTGACGGCATTACTTCCACCACCGCCTATGCCGATGACTTTTATAATGGATGATTTTTCTTTTGGAAGATCAAAATGGATCATAAGAATCTGATTTGTGTTGTTACCGTTCTATAACAACGGATGAATGAATTTAGATGATGATGATTTTAAAAGTTTGAAGTTTGAGGTTGTTTGGTACAAACATCACAACCGGAAGTTGTGCGGCCTTTATAACAAAGGCTGTACCGAAAACCTGTTACCATCAAAGAACTTTACGTTAAGCTTTAAATTAAAAATGCTGATCTTCTTCTTCTTTAAAAATGTTGATCAAGCCATCTTTAAACTTGCCCCAGAAGTTTGTCATGCTTTTGCGACGTTCACCAATAGCCACACTTCCATTAACTTCCGTTTCGAACGGGCTTTCTTCTTCTGTTTTTAAAGCATCGGGCACTACCACTTGTTTAAAGCTTTGTTCAAACTGCTTTCTGTTATGCTCATAATCATCGTATCCTTTTAGTATTAACCCCAAACAGGTTGCATACGTAGGCTTGGCCAATTCTTCAATATGTCCTGCCGCTAAATGCTCTGTTGGCAAACCAATTCGTGCATTTAACCCTGTAACATACTCTGTTAACTGAATTAAATGTTTGAGCTGTGATCCGCCACCCGTCAGAATAATACCTCCATTCAACATTTTATTATCTAATCCAACTTGTTTCAAATGATAAGTAACAAAATCCAGTATCTCGCTCATGCGTGCCTGGATAATGTTCGCTAAATTTTTTACGCTGATCTCTTTTGCAGGCATACCACGCAAACCGGGAATGGTAATGTACGCATTGGCTTTTGCTTCGTCGGATAAAGCGCTGCCGAATTGCACCTTCATTTGCTCGGCCTGTGTTTTTAATACACCCAATCCTGTTTTAATATCGTTGGTAATGTTCTCTCCGGCAAAAGGAATAACGGCTGTGTGTTTTAAAATGCCTTCATAAAAAACTGCCAGATCGGTTGTACCGCCACCAATATCTACAATAGCTACACCAGCTTCCATATCTTCCTGTGCCATTACAGCTGCAGAAGAAGCAAGCGGTTGCAACACCAGGTCTTTGGTGATCAACCCTGATTTTTCTACCGAACGGTTAATGTTGCGAATCGCATTTTTGTCGCCGGTTATAATGTGAAAGTTAGCTCCTACTTTCACGCCGCCGTAACCAATAGGATCGGCAATGTTTTGAAAATTGTCAACCGTGTACTCCTGCGGAATGACATCAATAATTTGATCGCCTGCAGGAATGTAAGTTTTGTACTGGTCGGCCACCAGTTGATCAATTTCTTTTTGCGAAATTTCGTTTTCTGTGTCGTGCCTGACAATGTCGCCACGGGTTTGCAGACTTTTGATGTGATGACCTGCAATGCCCACATACACTTCATTAATCTCAAGGTTGGGATTAGAAGCATAGCAGGCATCTAAAGCTTGTTTAATCGCCTTGATAGTTTCATCAATGTTAAGCACCTGTCCATGCTTTACGCCGTTAGAATTAGACTTGCCAAAGCCCAAAATCTCCAGCTTGCCCCATTCATTTTTTCGGCCGGCAATGGCTGCAATTTTGGTGGTTCCAATGTCAAGCCCCACAATAATTGGTTGCTCGTTGTTCATGTTCTATGTTGTTTTTAGTTGTTTGATCACTGATTGCAGGATATTGTTGCATTACACCGAATCATCAATTCAACGCTTCTCTATGTAATACAACATTCCTCGTTTGTTTTTTCCTTTTTGTACTTAGCCACATTGCTACTATTGAGCATTTGTTGCGTCGCACTCTTGTACAGCAACAATTCTTTTCAGCACTTAAAAGTTGAACATTGCTCAATGAGCTTTGAATATTTTCTTCAATTCATCACTCGATGTTCCTCTTCTGTTCAACATTCAACCTCTTTTCATCGTCATCACTGCCTTTGGTTTTTTCCTTCTTTTTACTTCGTTTGATTTGTCAAAGGGTTTGGATTCTCCAGCTGGTTTTTCCGGAATAGGATCAATTGAATTAGCAGGGTTTGGATTGGTCTTCACAGAAACAGAATTATTCTGTGCTGTCATGGATATTTGTATAGAATCTGTTTGAGCTATCGATTTTGCATCGGGCAACATTTCGTCAGAAACATTTTGAATGGTGCTTCTCTCTAAAAGCTCTTTAATATTTTTTTGTAACTGAATAGAATCAACTTTTGAAACCGGCCCTTTGTTCACACCAATCACTTGTCCATCATACTGCACATCTACGATGCTGTACTTATTAAAACCGGTTTTACTCATTACCTGTTTATAAAACAATAGCAGGCGGCTTAATTTTCCCTCCAGATTCTCTGCGTCGCCTATCTTTATAATATGATCGCCTATAACCGGTATCAATTCAAACTTCCTATCGTCGGTAATATCAATTTGCCCGATCTGTGCATTCCAAAAAGGATCGGCATAAACAAATTTTGCCAACAACTTTACATCATCTAACAAAGCGCTGTCTTTGGCAGAAAGTTTTTTGGCATTGGTATAGCCTGTTATCACGGGCAGCCTTACACTTACTTTATCCAACAAAGGCATTTGATGGCCTGAACTATCTATATAAAAAGAACTTCCACCGGTAGTAAATATTCTTGCTATTGGCTCTCTTTCTTCAACCGATACGTGCAGCACATCTTCCCTGTCGAAATACAATTCGGCATTTTTTATCCACTGATCTTTTTCCAGGTTTTTTTCCAGCAATGACAACGGAATATTCATTAAGGGCTTATTGATCAAAGGACCGGCAGTCGTTTTATTCAAATCACTTAAAATATCAGCCTCTTCCACGTAAAATTTTTCACCGCTTCCTTTTATGCTTACAACAATTTGCCTGCAAACGTGTTCAGTTTTTTTTCTGTTGGCAGCAACGAGCAAAGTGGTGATGCCGCCGATCACAACAAACCAGGCAGTTAACACTAAAACTTTTCTTATGACTCTTTTTCTTTCCAAGTTTAATTACACATTTTTTTACGCATTAGCTATTAACATTTCAGCTTTCTATTATCTTCTTTACGGGTTCTACCAAAGCATCAATATCACCAGCACCAGCCATTACAATCACTTCTCCAAATTCTTTATCCAAATGTTCCCTATGTTCTTTCATCCAGTTTATTAAACCATCTTTTGCTACTAGCAGCTTTTCTTTTCCTTCAATTTTATTCAAAATCAGTTCGCTGGTTACACCTTCAATCGGCAATTCTCTCGCTGGGTATACAGGTAACAGAATTACACTGTCGGCAAGGGATAAAGCATCGGCAAATCCATTGGCGAAATCTCTGGTTCTTGTGAACAAGTGCGGCTGAAAAACCACTGTGATCAGGCGTTGCGGAAACAAACTTCTAACACTTGTCAGCAGTGCTTTCAACTCTTCAGGATGATGTGCATAATCATCTATCAGCACAGGTTCCGTATAAGCGCCTTCCTGCTTTTTCGCCGGGGGAATCACATATTCAAATCTTCTTTTCACACCTTTGAATGCAGCCACCGCTTCTTTGATCTTTTCTCCATCAATATCCAACTCGTTAGCCACAGCAATAGCAACAAGTGCATTTTCCACATTATGCATTCCACCAATCCTTAAGTCAATAGTGGAAAGAACTGTATTGGGCAAGCGAACTTTAAATTGGTATCCGCCTTCTTTTATTTTTATATCCGTTGCAAAAACATCTGCCGATTCGTTCTGCAAGCTGTAAGACAGCTTTCTTTTAACATCAACCTCTTTAATCCTTTTTAATCCGAACCGGCTTATCAGCAATCCATCCTGCTTCACCCTATTTCCAAAAGCAACAAAAGCGTCTTCCATGGACTTTTCATCACCATAGATATCGAGGTGATCCGCATCCATGGCGGTAATGCCAGCAATATTGGGATTGAGTTTCAAAAAGCTTCTGTCATATTCATCGGCTTCTATTACACATACATTATTATCACTGCTCCAGAAATTAGTATTATAGTTCACCGATATGCCGCCCAAAAAAGCATTGCATCCATAACCCGTGTGGCGTAGAATATGCGCCACCATGGTTGAAATGGTTGTTTTGCCATGCGTGCCTGCCACGCAAATGTTGAACGAACCTGCAGTTATGGCCCCCAACACATCGCTACGCTTTACAACTTCATATCCATTGCTTTGGTAGTACACTAACTCTGCATGATCTTTTGGAACCGCAGGCGTGTAGACTATCAGGCCGGCATCCTTCGGAATTGCTGCCACATCTTCGCTATAATGAATAGCTATTCCTTCAGCTTCCAATTCAGACGTTAAAGGCGTTCTCGTTTTATCATATCCGCTTACAGCAATACCTTTTGCATGAAAGTAACGGGCAATGGCGCTCATACCGATGCCGCCAATACCGATGAAATATACGCCCCCTTCCCCCCTAAAGGAGAGACCTAGGTTTGATATGTCATTACTTACTTTCATTGTCTTTTATCAAAATCTTTTTATAATTCTTATTGTTCTTATTCCTTCAGGAAATCTTATTCAGAATTTCTTTTGCTATTTTTTCATCAGCATCTGTTACCGCATACCTGGCTATGTTATTTTTTAGCTCATTTTGCTTCTGTTCGTCGCTGGCCAATGCGATAATGGTTGGTACAACTTTATCCTTCGCCTCACTGTCTTTTACAATTAATGCCGCATCTTTTTCAACCAGATTTTTTGCATTCACTGTTTGATGATCTTCTGCAGCAAATGGATAGGGTACGAACAAAACGGGCTTTTTTACCACACACAATTCGGCAATGGCCATGGCACCCGCACGGGATATAACCATATCGGCAGCTGCATAAGCCATTTCCATTTGTGTAATAAAATCATTTACCCAAATGGTGGGACGGCTAGCTGCTTGTTCTTTCCAATTTGCTGCATTCGTTTTCCCGGTTTGCCATATCAGTTGTAAACCAGTCTCCCCTAATTCGTTTAACCCATTTGCAATGGCTTCATTAATAGATTTTGCACCAAGACTACCGCCAACAACGAGCAATGTTTTTTTCTCTGGCTTTAAACCGAAAAAATGCAGCGCTTCTTCTTTGGCAATAGACGAAACATTTACAATGACCGGCCTTACAGGATTCCCTGTTATTACAATTTTATCAGCAGGAAAAAACTTCTCCATTCCATCGGTAGCTACAAAAACTTTTGCTGCCTTTCTACCTAACAGAATATTCGACTTTCCCGCAAATGAATTGGATTCATGAATGAAGGTTGGAACTCCCTTTGCCTGTGCATAGCGCAATACAGGAAAAGAAGAATAGCCTCCTACACCAATCACTGCGTCCGGATCAAACCGGTTCATAATTCTTCTTACCTGCAAAAAACTTTTCACCAGCTTAAACGGCAAACCAAAATTTTTTATCAAAGAACTTCTGTTGAAGCCTGCTATATCCAGGCCTTCAATTCTATAACCCGCTTGTGGCACTTTTTCCATTTCCATTTTTCCTTTCGCACCCACAAACAAAATCTCAGTTGACGGTTCTGCCTTTTTTATTGCATTAGCAATGGCTATAGCAGGGAAAATATGTCCGCCTGTTCCGCCTCCGGCAATGATGATCTTTTTCGTCATTGCTTTCATGCTATGCTTCTTCAGCCTCCTCTACTGTTTCTTCTTCATCATCATTAACTTCTTCCGCTGCTTCTTTATCTAATACTTCTTGTTTTTTCTTTCCTTCTAATTGCTCTACGTTTCTCGCCACGCTCAGTATGATCCCAATAGACAAGCAGGTAAACAGAAAACTACTTCCGCCCATACTTACCAATGGCAGTGTAACGCCTGTTACGGGAAATAAATTTACGTTCACAGCCATGTTGGCCATAGCTTGTATCACCAATGTAAAACTCAGTCCTAAGGCGAGAAATGCCCCAAATGCATAGGGACATTTTTTGAATAAGCGTATGCTCCGATAAAGAAAAACCAGATAAATAAATATGATGAACGCTCCACCTATCAATCCATATTCTTCTATGATGATTGCATAGATAAAGTCGTTGTAGGCTTGTGGCAAAAAATTTCTTTGTTCGCTATTGCCGGGACCTTTGCCCAGCATGCCGCCTTTGGCAATAGCAATTTTTGCCTGGTTGGTTTGATAAGAATCGTCATCACTTGCTTCTTTACTTCCGTATACAAAATTTTCTACGCGGCTTATCCAGGTATCAACACGGGCAAAAAGTTTGGATGATTTTTCTTTCTTTGTTGTGGTCGTGGCTATTTCATCATCGCTGCCGGATTTATGCTTAATAACAGCTGCCATTACCAAAAACACAACTGGAATTAATGCACAGCTAATGGTAAGCATTAAATGTTTGGTGCTTACCCTGCCAATAAACAAAAGCAGCATACAACTGGCGCCTAATAATAGTGCAGTAGATAAATTGGCCGGTGCAATCAGCATGCAGGTAACAGCCACCGGCATAATAACGGGTAGAAACCCTTTTTTAAAATCTTTGATCTTGTTTTGCTTACGGCTTAACAAACGGGCAAGAAACATAAACAATGCAAGCTTTGCCAAATCGGAAGTTTGCATGGTCATGTTGATGATAGGCAGCTTAATCCAGCGACTGCCTTCGTTCAACGTTACGCCAAATAACAAAGTGTATAATAAAAGCGGAATGGAAAGCAGGAAAAGTATTTTAGCAACCTTGGAATAAATGGTGTAGTTAACCCTGTGTGCAAAATAGATGACACAAAAGCCGATAGCAATAAAAGCAATTTGCTTAAACAAATATACTTCCGTGTTGCCTTTGTACATTTTATATGCAAGCGAGCCCGTGGCACTGTAAACCACTAACAAAGAGATCAATACCAACAAAAATACCAAAGCCCAAATGGTTTTATCACCCCTGGTTTTGGTCAGCAGCTTTGCCGGCTTAATGGTGGCAAGGTCCGAGAATTTTATATCTGCTTGGTGGCTCATTCTAAAATTTGGTTTTTCTTAGGTAGCAAAAAATATCCCAGCGGTCACACTTATAAATTCTTCACCGCTTCTTTAAACTGCTTGCCCCGGTCTTCGTAATTCTTAAACAAATCGAATGAAGCGCAGGCGGGACTTAACAATACAACATCACCCGGGGTTGCTAAAGAATAAGAAGCCTGCACTGCGTCTTCTGCGCTATCGGTATCCACCACTTTCACATTTGCATCGAAAGCTTCGTGAATTTTTTTATTGTCAATACCCATGCACACAATGGCTTTCACTTTTTCTTTCACCAATTCTTCAATCAAAGAATAATCATTGCCTTTGTCAACACCGCCCAGGATCAAAACCGTTGGCCTGGTCATACTTTCCAAAGCATACCATGTTGAGTTTACGTTGGTAGCTTTGCTATCGTTAATAAATTCAACACCTCTTACCGTAGCTACAGGCTCCATACGATGTTCCAGGTTCTCGAAAGTTTGCACTGCCTCACGGATCTTGTTTTTGCGGATGTCCATGGTTGCCCCCGCCACACTTGCTGCCATCGTGTTGTATTGATTATGTTTACCTTTTAATGCAAAATCATAAATGCTCATTTGCTGTTGATCGCCGCTTACATTTACATGCATCTGGTCATCTTTAATGTAAGCCCCTTTGTCTACTTTTTGCTTCATGCTGATCGGTAATTGATTTGAAATAATTTGGTTTTGTTCTAAATAATTGGTGATCACTTCATCGTCTAAATTGTAAATAAAATAATCACCTAAAGTCTGGTTCATCGTAATGCGGAACTTGCTGTTGATATAGTTTTCAAATTTGTATTCATACCTGTCTAAATGATCTTCCGTTATATTCAACAATACAGCAACATCCGGACGGAATGCAACAATGTCATCCAATTGGAAAGAACTGATCTCCGCTATATATAAAGCCTTCGGATCTTTAGCTACCTGCCTGGCAAAGGAGTAACCAATGTTGCCAACCAGCGCACAATCCAAACCTGCATATTTGCAGATGTGATAGATCAGCGCTGTCGTTGTTGATTTACCATTGCTGCCCGTAATAGCAACGATCTTACTGTTGCCTTTGTGGCGATATGCCAGTTCTATTTCGCTGATGACAGGAATGCCTTTTTTTCTGATCTTTTTTATCCATTCGTTCTTTTCAGGAATGCCAGGGCTTTTTACTATTTCATCAGCGTTCAACAATTGGTTTTCATCAATTACTTTTTCAATAAAAGAAACTGATGCTTGCTGCAGTTCGTTACGATAACCATCTTTCAAAGAGCTTTCATCCATCAACACTACCTTGTAGCCTTTCTGCTTCGCCAGTAGCGCTGCCCCTACGCCGCTTTCGCCTCCTCCTAATATGACCAAACGTTTACTCATGCGCCTCACCCTCATTCCCTCTCCTCCAGAGAGGAAGGCCGGGCTTTTAATCTTTTTTCAACTTTTGTTTTAACACATCAACCATTCTTAAGTATCACCTCCATCTCAAAGCGTACGGAAGGTTTGGTTTTTCAACAGCATTACATTTGTTTGCATCACAATTCTCTTTTCGGACATCCGGCTTTTCATAGTCCTCTTCTTCGACGGTGGTTTTTCAACAATGGCTTATCTCAGTTTCAGCGTTACTATCGATAACACGAAACATAATATGGTGACGATCCAAAACCTTGTTACAATTTTGGCTTCGTGGTAACCCAATTTCTGATAATGATGATGCAAAGGGCTCATCAAAAAAACACGTCTTCCTTCTCCATACTTTTTCTTAGTGTATTTGAAATAACTCACTTGTATCATTACACTCAGGTTCTCTACCAAAAACACCCCGCATATAATAGGTATCAACAATTCTTTATGAACAATAATAGCCAGGGCTGCAATCAATCCGCCCAGCGTTAAACTTCCGGTATCGCCCATGAAAACCTGCGCCGGATAAGCGTTGTACCAAAGAAAGCCCACACAGCCACCAATCATGGCGCCAATGAAAATGGACAATTCAGCCAGGTTGGGTATGTACATGATATTGAGATAATCGGCAAAAACCAAGCTGCCGCTGGCATAAGCAAAAATGCCAAGACAGGCACTCATAATAGCCGAGGTTCCGGTGGCTAAACCATCAATACCATCTGTAATATTGGCGCCGTTTGAAACTGCAGTAACAATAAATATGACAATGAGTATGTAAAGAATCCATGTATAATCTCTCCATGAAGAGGGGAGCAATCGTGAGTAGTTAAACTCGTGTCCTTTCACAAAAGGAATAGTGGTAACAAACGATTTTGCTTCAACAAAATACTTATCTCTTTCATTCACTCTCTTTGTAATGACCGTTGAATCGCCAGGTTTTGGAATGCCCTGGTATTCTCTCCATACTTTTACATTGGGATTAAAATATAAAGTGGCACCTACTACAATACCCAACATTACCTGTCCAAAAATTTTAAACTTGCCTGCCAGTCCATCACTATCACCTTTTTTATATGACACCCCTTTCTGTTGCGCAATTTTCTTTGCACGCAGTTTCAGATAATCGTCAATAAAACCAATGGCACCCAGCCAGATAGTGCAAAAGATCATCAGCCTTACATACACCTTATGCAAATCGGCCAGCAATAAAGTAGGAATCAGGATGGCCAAAATGATGATGATACCACCCATAGTTGGTGTACCTTTTTTCTGCTGCTCTCCTGCTAATCCCAAGTCACGAACCGTTTCGCCAATTTGTTTTTTCTTTAAATAGTTGATCAGTTTTTTTCCAAAAACAGTTGTGATCAGCAAGGATAAAATAACTGCCATCAACACCCTGAAGGTGATAAAGTGAAAAAGCTCACTGCCAGGGAAGCGAACACCTTCATCTTTTAACCATTCAAAAAATTGATACAGCATTTGTTATTTTATTTCTGATTTCCGATGGCTGATTTGAAGTGTTTTATATCAGACAACATCAAATCGGCCATTAGCCATTTATTTGTTTAACAATCCAAACATCTCTTTCAACACTTCTTTATCATCAAAATGATGTTTTACACCTTTGATCTCCTGGTATTTCTCATGCCCCTTTCCTGCTATCAAAACAATGTCTTCCGGCTGCGCCATATTCACGGCTGTTTTGATAGCCTGTTTTCTATCTGCAATTGCAACATATTTTCTACGGGCAGCACTGTTCAGCGTTGCTTCCATGTCAATTAAAATCTGTTGTGGGTCTTCACTACGTGGATTGTCACTGGTAAAAATCACCTTATCGCTATTCTCGCAGGCGACCTCGCCCATCACAGGTCTTTTTGTTTTATCCCTATCGCCACCGCAGCCCACTACTGTAATAATTTGTTCGTGGCCTTGTCTTAACTTTTTAATCGTGTCCAGTACGTTCACCAATGCATCAGGCGTGTGTGCATAATCAACAATGCCAATTACTTTTTCTTTTGAAGAAATGATATAATCAAATCTTCCTTCAGCGCCTGTTGTATTGCTCAGGCATTGCAGCACATGCGCTTTGTCTTCACCTAAACAAACAGCGGCGCCATACACCGCTAAAAGATTGTAAGCATTGAATTCGCCAATCAAACGAAAATGAACTTCCTGTTCATTAATATTCATCACCAACCCAGTAAGACTATTTTCTAAAATCTTTCCTTTGAAATCGGCAACCGTTTTTAAGCTGTAAGTATATTTTTTTGCAGCCGTGTTTTGCAACATTACAGTGCCGCGTTTGTCGTCAACATTTGTTATGGCAAACGCCGAAGAAGGCAAACCATCAAAGAAAGCTTTCTTCGCTTTGATGTATTCGTCAAATGTTTTGTGATAATCTAAATGATCATGCGTAATGTTGCTGAACAGTGCACCCACAAATTCCAATCCTGCAATGCGGTGCTGATGTACTGCATGGGAGCTTACTTCCATGAAAGCAAATTCGCAACCCTCTTCTACCATCTGCTTCAATAGTGCGTTCAGGTTAATAGGGTCAGGCGTTGTATGCGTAGCAGGAATAACCTTACCTGCAATTTGATTTTCCACTGTGCTAATTAAACCACATTTATAACCCAGGCAGGTAAACAATTTATACAAAAGCGTTGCAATGGTGGTTTTGCCATTGGTGCCGGTGACACCTACCAACTTTAATTTCTGCGTTGGTGCATCGTAAAAATTATGTGCAATCCTCCCGGCTGCTTCTGCACTGTTGTTTGTTTTTACATAAGTGACATCTTCTTTTTGAGCAATGGGCAGTTCTTCGCAAACCACAGCTACGGCCCCCTGCTCAATAGCCTTTTCAATAAACCGGTGACCGTCAACAGCAACACCTCTTACAGCCACAAACAAGCTGCCTTTTTGCACTTTGCGTGAATCAATCTGAATATTGCTGATATCAATATCCGTATTACCAGCCAATGCAGTGGTTTGAACTTTATATAGTATGTCGCTTAACTTTTTCACTAATTCAATAAAACTGTTACAGTTTGATTTTTATTTACAATAGCACCGGGCATTATATCTTGGGCAATAACTTTTCCACGGCCTTTTACAATCACCTTTATATCCCTGTTCTCCAATTCATACAAAGCATCTTTCAGCGTCATGTGACTGAGATCGGGCATAATATTTTTTGAAACCTGATTGGCTTTGATCACAGGTTTATAATTATTGTTACTATAAACGAGGCTCCAATTGCTTTTACTTGCAGAATCAACAACCTTTGCATTCACTTGTTGAAACACTTCACGTATATCAGGTGTGTAACCGGCGTAAGTAAACAATGAGCTATCAGGCATTACCGGCATTGACAAACCTTTTTTACCCTGCACATACATTGCATATAGTTTATTAGCAACTTCTTTAAATACCGGTGCTGCTAACTGTCCACCGTAGTGCATAAGAGCATGCGGCTTTGTTTTAATGACAACCACGCAGGTATATTCCGGTTTATCGGCAGGAAAATAACCTGCGAAAGAAGCCTGGTACACACCATCGTAATATTTTAAATCGCCGCCTGCAACGTGTGCCGTTCCTGTTTTTCCCGCTACAGAAAAAGGAGAATCTTTGAATACATCTTTTGCGGTACCCATGGTGGTAACGGCCTGCATACAAAGCTTTGCCGCTTCAATTACTTTAGGCTTTGCAATACTTTCATCCAGCACAGTTGGTTCAAATTCTTTTACGGTTACACCATTATTTTTAATGCTGTTCACCAAATAAGGTTTCATCATCTTACCATTATTGGCAATGGCATTGTAGAGCATCAATGTTTGCAATGGACTTACCTGTATAGCATAACCAAAGCTGGCAGTGATCATAGCATGCAACCCTTCTTTGTTGCGTTTTAACTTTGGAAGCACCGGAGCACCTTCACCAATTAAATCAATACCTGTCTTTTTATTTAAGTGAAATTTTTGTAGATAATTTTTGTAGAGATCGGGTTCGCTTGCAAAAGCTTTGTAAGCAATTCTGCTCATACCGATATTAGAGCTATGCGCAAAACATTCCTCCACCGTCATTACAGGCTTGGGTGCTCTTTCTGCATCATTTACATTACGAACACCAACGAAAGCACTGCCTGTACTTCCCACTTCTACCAGATCATTAATTTTTGATGTGCCATGATCCAATACAGCTAAAAGTGTTGCCAGTTTGATAGTAGAACCAGGCTCAGTTGATTGCAAAGCATAGTTTAAATTTTCATTGTAATCACCATTTTTATTTCTGCCCAGGTTTGCAATGGCTTTGATCTTTCCCGTTTTTGTTTCCATTACCAGGCAAGTACCATGTTCTGCCTCACTCTCCACCATCATCTTCATTAGGGCCGATTCAACGATGTCCTGTATTTGAACATCAAGCGTTGTGATAACATCTTTTCCATTTTCAGGATCAATTTCATAACCTTCTACCGGCACAGGCGCACCGCCTGCAATAAAACGCACCAAACGCTTACCTGTGGTGCCTTTCAGCAGGGTATCAAAGGTCCTTTCCAATCCTACATTCTGAGCATTGTCTCTTGAAAGGCCAATGGTTCTTTTGGCAAGGAGGCCAAAGGGATTGAGGCGCCTGCTTTTTACTTCGGCAATTACGCCACTTTTGTTTCTGCCCAATCTTACTAAAGGAAAATTTCTGAATTCTTTATATTGCTCGAAGGATAACCCTTTCTCGAGGAGATAATATCTGTCTTTTGCGTTGTAAGCTTTCTTCAGATCTTTTTTGTACTCGGAAACTGTTTTGTCCTTAAAAAACTTTGATAAAGAGATGGAGAAAGAATCGAGATTTTCTTTAAAACGCTTGCCATTTTTTTCACGCAAACCTTCCGCACCAAAATCCATGTATAAGTCGAAATAAGGAACAGAGGTGCTAAGCATTTGTCCGTCTTCGCTATAAATAGTACCACGTTCTGCATCCAGTTCAATAAACCGCTGGTGCATGCTGTCACTCATGCTACGCCAGTGATCACCTTCAACATTTTGAATATAAAAGGCACGGCCCAAAACAATAAAGCTCAGCACTACAACGCCGATAAAGCTCAGGTATACTCGCCATAATATGTCGCGTTTGATCTCCACTCCGACAGTTGGTTCCGGTAGCCACCGGAATTGGTTTTTGTTTACTTACTACTATCAATTAATACTATTGGCTCGGCAGTTAATTCCTTTAATCCTAAAGGCTTTACCGCTTCAATCAATTCACTTTGTTTACTTCTGAACAACACATCGCCTTTTACTGATTTGTACTCGTATTGCAACTCTTTTAATTCTTTACTTGTCGTGTTGATCTCCCTGATGGTTTTATCCGCATAATGCCCGTTGTAGATATATACTACTGCCAACAGGGCCAGGAAAACAAAAAACGGGATCTGCTTTACAATGGCGTTGTAATTCAGCCATTTCTTCCAGCGATACCGGGTTTGTTTTTTATTTTCAGTCATGTTTTTTAAAACTCAAGCTTCAAGGGTCAGGATTTCCGACTTGATGTCTTATTCCTTGTGCCTTTGAATGTTATTTCCTTATATCTTCTCCGCTACCCGAAGCTTGGCGCTTCGTGACCGCGGATTATTTTTTATTTCTTCCTGCGTTGCCACAATTGGTTTTTTATTCACCAATTTCAAGAGCATCGGTTTCTCCACAGTTGTAAAAGGATTTTCTTCCGGCAAATCAAAAGTGTTGTCCCGGAAAAAAATCTTCACCATCCTGTCTTCAATTGAATGGAAAGTGATGATAGCCGCCCTTCCTTCTTTTTTCAACACCTGCGGAAGTTGCTCCAGCAACTCTTTCAAAGCACCTAGCTCATCATTCACTTCTATACGCAAGGCTTGAAAAACCTGTGCAAAATATTTGTTCGGATTTCCTTTCACCACTCCGCTCAATGCTGTTTTAAAAGCATCGATCGTTTGTAAAGAACTTGTCCTTCTTACCTCAACAATTGTTTTTGCCAACGTTTTTGAGTTCGTCACTTCGCCATATTGCTCAAACAACTTGTGCAGTTGCTGTTCGCTATATTCATTTACCACATTGAAGGCTGTTTTGCTTTGGCGTTGGTCCATCCGCATATCTAATTGCGCATCGAACCTTGTAGAAAATCCCCTTCCCGCCTCATCAAACTGATGGCTACTTACACCAAGATCGGCCAGCACACCATCCACCTGGTTTATACCATTAAGCCTCAAAAACTTTTGCAGGTGCCTGAAATTGTGCGGAACAAAAATCATCCGCTCATCTTCGGGAATATTTTGTTTTGCATCCACATCCTGGTCAAAAGCAATCAGTCTTCCCCTTTGATCCAGCTTTTGCAAAATGGCTTTTGCATGGCCGCCACCGCCGAAAGTGCAATCCACATAAATACCGTTGGGCTTGACGTTGAGATTTTCAATCACTTCATTTAGCAGAACCGGAATGTGATAGGAGCCATAAGCGGAGAGCTGCGAGCTATGAGCAGAAATACCGTCTTTCTTCTCTTTTCCTCTTTTCATCTCTTAGCTTTCTGTTTTTCCCGCCATTACCTGCTGCGCCAGTGCACTAAAGTCATTTGGCGAATATGATTCAAAGAACTTATCGTAATTTTCTTTTGACCAGATCTCAATTTTGTCAACCGCAGAGGCAAGCACAATATCTTTCCCCAACTCTGCATAATCTTTAAGGTTCGGAGGTAGTAAAAGTCGTCCTGCTGAATCAAGCTCTACTTCAGTAGCCCCATTTAAAAAATACCTGCGAAAGCTTCTTACAGCCGGGTCAAAATCATTTAAGGTGCTAATTCTGGCAAAAAGCGGTTCCCAGCTTTTTGTTGGGTACAGGCTCAGGCATTTTTCAAAACCCCTGTTGATAACAAAACGTGTATTTTCGCCTTCAGGCAGTTGCTTTTTTAAGCCAGCCGGAAGGAGAAAGCGACCTTTTGCGTCCAGAGTTGATTCAAATTCGCCTATAAAACCTGTCATTTTCAATTGGTTGGAAAAAGAATGGCTTGATTTAACACAAAATAACACTTTTTCCCACTTTGTAACAGCAATTTTCGCTTGTTTAATTTTTCCACAAGCCGAAAATGGCTAAAATGCAGTTCAGGCAAGGGTTTTGCCCTATAAAATTTTTTTTAATTGAAATTGCTGTGAATGGAATGTGGATAAGTGTGAATTGTTGTGCAAATAGGTCTTAACAAACATTATTTTAACTCAAAATGCTGCCGTTAGCCGCATGAATATTTTGCCCCAGGAAATCCTTATTAAGGATTATACATATGCACTTCCTCACAATAGAATTGCAGAGTTTCCTTTAGAGGAAAGAGATAAATCCAAGCTTTTGGTTTACAAGAATGGAGAAATTAACGACGATAAATTTTATCATTTACCTCAGCATTTACAACCGGGCACGACAGTTATTCTTAATAACACCCGTGTGATTGAAGCCAGAGTTTTATTCAAGAAGGAAACGGGTGGACTAATCGAAATTTTCTGTTTGGAGCCTTATCAACAAAGCATTGAACAAGCAATGCAGCAAAAAGAAAAAGCTGTATGGAAGTGCCTGATTGGTGGTGCCTCAAAATGGAAGGCAGGACAAATTTTGCAGAAGTCGTCGTTTTCTCCCTCACATCAGTTCCATCTTTTTGCAAAATACATTGATAAAAAAGAAGACTTTTTTTTAATTGAATTTGACTGGCAGCCACCTGAACTTTCTTTTGTTGAGGTGTTGCATTCTACAGGCGCCATTCCATTGCCGCCTTACATAAAAAGAAGTGCAGAAAAAACGGATTGGGAGCGGTATCAAACAGTTTTTAGTAAACATGAAGGCTCTGTGGCTGCACCCACAGCTGCCCTGCATTTTACTCAAAAAACATTTGAGGAATTAACAGTAAAAAACATTCAGGCTGATTATGTAACACTGCATGTAGGAGCCGGTACTTTTAAGCCAGTAAAAACAGAAACTATTGCGGCGCATCAAATGCATAGCGAGCCTTTTACCGCTTCAAAAGAATTAATAGAAAGGTTGATGATTTCGAAAAAAATTGTAGCTGTTGGCACTACTTCTTTGCGCACATTAGAAAGCTTGTACTGGCTGGGATTAAAAGTAAAAAACACAATTGTTGACGAATTGGAATTAGGCCAGTGGGAAGCTTATGCATTAGGTCAGCAATACAGCGATGTTTCTTATAAAGTAAGTCTTCAAAATTTGTTAAGCTGGATGCAAGTGCATGAGACCGAGGAAATCCATTGTAAAACAAGTCTCATTATTGTACCCGGTTATCAGTTTAAAATACCAGATGCGTTGATCACCAATTTTCATCAACCTCAGTCCACACTTCTTTTATTGATTGCTGCCTTTATTGGCGAAGACTGGAAAAAAGTTTATCAGCATGCACTGGATAATGATTATCGCTTTTTGAGTTATGGTGATAGTAGTTTATTGTGGAGGCGTGAAAGTTGACAGCAGACTGCCAACGATATTAGCTTTCATCTTTTAACGGAAATTCAATGGTAAAACAGCTTCCTTTACCTAAAGTACTATCTGCTTTAATAATTCCCTCGTGGCCTTCTACAACGGTCTTCACATAACTCAGCCCTAAGCCAAAACCTTTTACATTGTGAATGTTACCGGTATGTGCCCGATAAAATTTTTCAAAAATTCTTTTCACGGTTTCTCTTGTCATGCCAATACCGTTATCGGAAATTTTGATGACGAACTTTTTAGTGTTAGATGAGGTGCTAATACAAACTTTTGGCGGCACAGTGTCTTTCGAATATTTCACTGCATTATCCATCAAATTATTAATGAGATTGGATATATGCACTTCATCGCCTTCAATCAAATCATTTTGTGCATTCAAATCCATTTCAAGTGTTCCTTGCTTTTCCTGAAGGCGCAGCATGAAATTATCTGCCACATCACGAATGATGGTATGCACATGCAAGGGTTTCAAATTCAATTGAACCTCCTGTCTGTCCATCAGCGCAGATTTCAAAATCGTTTCTACCTGTCGATTCATGCGCTGGTTTTCTTCTTTAATAATTTCGCTGAAGTAGGAAAGCTTGCTTACATCTTTTTGTACTTTTTCATTCCGGATGGCATCTACAGCCAAAGAAATGGTTGCAATAGGTGTTTTAAATTCATGCGTCATGTTATTGATGAAATCATTTCTTATTTCACTCAATTTTTTCTGGCGCAACATGGTACGCAGCGTAAGGAAAAAAGCCGTGCAAATAACTAAAGTAAAAATAATGGCTACAGCTATATTACCACGAAGGCCTTTGTAAACAATGTCAGTTACATTAGGCACTACAATAATGATCCATTCATTGGCAGTAAGATTTTCAGCAGCCGAGCCGCTTGGCGGAACTATGGGATAGGCTTTAAAGGAATAACGGGAAGTATCCTCATACCACGTAGTAAAGTTGTTCGACTGCCTTTCCATTTGCCCAATGGCTTCATTCTTTAGTGTTACCAGGGCAAATTCAAAGGGAATGTTTTCCAGTTTCGATGCTACAAAGGCTGCTTTTATCCTGTCGTACAACTCCTGCGTGGTAAACCGCTGGCTTACATTGTAGGTTCTTGGATAGTCCAACGAGAAATTATTGGGATCAAGAAACGATTTTAGTCCCGCTGGTGCAGATGAACCTTTATATTGAGAAAGGTCTTCACCCACCTGCTTGGCAATGTCTCTTACTTTTTGGTCTATCTGGTCTTTGCGCAGCAACACCATATTGTGCAGCCAGTTAATCTGGATGTAAATAATACCCAGCAGCGACAAAGTGATAAGGACGAGTAGGAT
>JBQCJM010000101.1:0-2519 GCA_051952715.1 Flavisolibacter sp. | reverse complement strand
TCAAATAATCAATATCATCATAGCCATTTAACAAGCATGTTTTTTTGTAGTTGTTGATCTCGAAATTTTCCTGATCGCCGGTTGCATCAATTTTAATAAACTGCTCTTTAAGGTTTACGGTAAGCTTTGCATCAGCACCTTGCTGAAATATTTTTTGCAAAAAAGCTTCGCTTACCTGTACCGGCAATACACCATTATTCAAAGCATTGTTCTTAAAAATATCAGCAAAAAAACTGCTTACCACTACTTTAAAGCCGTAATCCAGGATTGACCAGGCAGCATGTTCTCTTGAAGATCCGCAACCAAAATTTTTCCCCGCCACTAAAATCTCACCCTTGTATTGCGGATGGTTTAAAATAAAGGAAGCCACCGGTTTTGTTTCATCATCGTTTTCATAACGCCAGTCGCGAAACAGATTTTTGCCAAAACCAATTTTTGTAGTGGCTTTTAAAAATCGGGCAGGAATGATTTGATCTGTATCCACATTTTCCATTGGCAATGGAACAAATGTGCTGTGTATAATTTTTAATGGTTCCATTTCTTTAGCTTAATAATTCACGAACATCGGTAACGACGCCTGTAATAGCGGCTGCGGCTGCAGTTAACGGGCTGGCCAAAAGCGTTCTGGCACCTGCACCCTGGCGGCCTTCAAAATTTCTGTTGCTGGTAGAAATGCAATATTCACCTGCAGGAACTTTGTCTTCGTTCATTCCAAGGCAGGCACTGCAACCGGCCTGGCGAATTTCAAATCCGGCCTCCTCAAAAATTTGGTTCAGGCCTTCTTTTTTGGCTTGCGCCGCCACCTGCTGCGAGCCGGGAACGATCATTACTTTCACTGCATCATTCTTTTTGCGGCCTTTTACCACGCTGGCCACCAATCGCAAATCTTCAATGCGTGAGTTGGTGCAACTGCCAATAAAAACATTTTGCACCTTCATGCCCTTTAAAGGTTTGCCTGCCTGAAGGCCCATATAATTCAGCGCCTTCAAAATATTTTTTCTTTCACCTTCTTCGGGAATACTTTCGATGGTTGGTATCAATCCATTAATGGCAATACCCAAACCCGGATTGGTACCATAAGTGATCATTGGTTCAATATCTGCTGCGTTAATAAAAATCTCTTTGTCAAACACCGCATCCTTATCAGAATATAATTCTTTCCAGTGCTTCAATTTCTTTTCCCACGCCTCTCCCTGTGGTGCAAACTTGCGGTCTTTTACGTAGGCGAAAGTGGTTTCGTCTGGAGCAATCATCCCTCCTCTTGCGCCCATCTCAATACTCATGTTACAGATGGTCATGCGGGACTCCATGGAAAGCGAACGAATGGCAGAACCAGCAAACTCCACAAAATAACCAGTAGCGCCGCTGGCAGATATTTGTGAGATGATATAAAGAATGATATCTTTTGAAACAACGCCTTTGTTTAATTCACCATCAATGTTGATGCGCATTAGTTTGGGCTTGTTCTGCAACAAGCATTGCGAAGCAAAAACCATTTCCACTTCGCTGGTGCCGATACCAAATGCAATAGAGCCGAAAGCGCCATGTGTTGACGTGTGGCTGTCGCCGCAAACAATGGTCATGCCCGGTTGCGTAATACCCAACTCAGGTCCAATGACATGTACAATGCCCTGATAAGGATGACCAAGGCCGTATAATTCAATGCCAAATTTTTTGCAATTCTCAATCAGCTGCTCTACCTGCAATCTTGATAAATTGTCCTTGATCGGTAAATGTTGATTGAGTGTAGGAACGTTGTGATCGGCAGTTGCCACTACGTGATCGGGTCTAAAAACTTTCAGGCCTCTTTTTTCCAAACCGGCAAACGCCTGCGGAGAGGTTACTTCATGAATAAAATGCTTGTCAATATAAATTACGTCGGGGCCGTCTTTAATCGAACTCACAACATGCTTGTCCCAAATTTTTTCAAATAATGTCTTACTCATTACGCTACATTTTGTTCCTGCGGCTGATATTGATTTGCCAACTGTAAAAGATCTTCTTCTTTCACTTCTTTTTTTGAATCAGCCAGTTTTAAAAATTCATCGTACAACACATCAATGTCGTTACGGGTGTATTGATATCCCATTTTTTGAAAACGGTGAGCCAAAGCACTACGTCCGCTTCTCGCCGTTAAAACAATTTTGCTGCCTTCTGCTCCCACTTCTTCCGGATTAATGATTTCGTAGGTTTGTGCATCTTTCAAAAACCCATCCTGGTGAATGCCGGATGAATGAGAGAATGCATTGGCGCCAACAATAGCTTTATTAGGTTGCACCGGCATACGCATGGTGTCAGATACTTTCCGGCTCAACGGATTTAATAATTGCGCATTAATATTGGTGTGAAGCCCTAAATCCTTGTGCTGCTTTAAGATCATCACAACTTCCTCCAGTGAAGTATTACCTGCTCTTTCGCCCAAACCGTTGATTGTACATTCAATTTGACGGGCACCATTAATAACACCTGCAATAGAATTGGCTGTAGCTAATCCTAAATCATTATGACAATGACAAGAG
>JBQCJM010000100.1:0-4615 GCA_051952715.1 Flavisolibacter sp. | reverse complement strand
ATTGGTTCTATGTATGGCTTTGTAACGGATGGCATGTATACATTAAGTGACTTTGATTACAGCAACGGCAGTTATACGTTGAAGCCCGATGTGGCGAGTAATCAGAACTATACATCTGCAGCACCGGTACCCGGTTTGGTGAAGTTTAAAGATTTGAATGGCGATAGTGTCATTAACGAAAAGGATAAAAAAATCATTGGTGTAGCGCAGCCAAAAGTATTTGGTGGCCTGAACCAGCAGTTCCGTTATAAAAATTTTGATTTTAGTGTGTTCATCAACTACCAGTTTGGCAACGATGTTTACAATGCCAATAAATTGGAATTTACAAGTGGTTACCAGGGTAATGCCAACCTGTTGGCCATAATGAATAACAGGTGGAGAAATGTAAACGCCCAGGGTGAAGTAGTTAGCGATCCAGCAGAGTTGGCCAAATTGAATCAGAATGCTACGCTATGGACGCCAAGTACTTCAAGTACTTCTTTTATCCTGCATTCATGGGCAGTGGAAGACGGCTCTTTCATTCGCATCAACAACATATCACTTGGTTATACGCTGCCTGCTTCACTGTTGCAATCAGCGAAATTAAAATCGGCACGTATTTATGTTACGGTGAATAACCTTGCCGTAATCACCAATTACTCGGGCTACGATCCTGAAGTGAGTACTAGAAGAAGAACCCCTGAAACACCGGGTGTTGATTACTCTGCCTATCCACGCAGCCGTTCTTTTGTTGCCGGTATTAATTTGTCATTTTAATTTTTTAAAGTCGTTCAAATATGAATCAACGATTGTTTTATAAAAGACCTTATTTATTTTTTGCTTCCCTGTTTTTAGCGGGACTTGCTATTTCATCGTGTAAAAAATATTTAGAAGTAGAACCTGTTTCATCCTTCGGTACCGATTATGTTTTTGATAGTCCAGTTAACGCAGAAAAAGCGGTGCTGGGTACTTATTACAGACTCACCGGTGACCAGGGTTATGGCATCCGCATCAGTATGTATTATTCATTGGATGATGATTTAATGATGGGACAGGGTGGTACGCCATATCCTGATAATGAACGTAGAGATATTGCTCACTATTCACTAACCGCCAACAATACCCAATTGGCAGGGCCCTTTAATCAATTGTACGATGGCATTGAAAGAGCCAACCTGTGTATTTACAATATTCCCAGAATGGTACAATACACCAATGGCAATGCTTCGGAGCAAAGCCAATTGAAAAGGTTGCATGGCGAAGCACTCACATTAAGAGCACAGTTTTATCTCGAACTGGTTCGTAACTGGGGTGATGTTCCAGCGCAGTTTCAACCTTCATCTCTGGAATCCGATCTTTTTAAAACAAAGACAGACCGTGACAGCATTTACAACCATCTTTTAGACGATTTAGCATTAGCAGAAACCCTGGTTCCCTGGAGAACCGAAGTAGCCAAAGATGAAAGAATTACCCAGGGTGCTGTTCGGGCTTTAAGAGCAAGAATTGCCTTATACCGTGGTGGTTATTCATTAAGAAAAAGCGGTCAAATGGAAAGAGGTAGCAATTACCTGGATTATTACAAAATAGCCCGTGATGAATGTTTAGCCATTATGCAAAGCGGACAGCATCATTTGAACCCAAGCTACGAATCGGTATTTAAAAATTATATAGCCGGAAAACAAATTGAGCCCAATGGTGAAGTACTATTTGAAGTGGCCATGGGCGGCGGCAACAGTGGTCTTGGTGATAGTAAACTGGGGTACTACAACGGGCCACGTTCCAACAACAACGGCAATTCTGCATTAACCGTCCTGCCCAGCTATTTTTACATGTTTGACTCTACGGATTTGCGCCGTGATGTGATGTGCGTACCTTACAACATTAACGCCACAGGGCCCACCATTACGTCTCGTGTAGGAAGAAACCTGGCTACCATGGTAGATGGAAAATTCAGGAGAGACTGGATACCCGATGGTGTTATAACGGGTCCACAGTATTTTGGTGTCAACTGGCCTATCATCCGTTATTCAGATGTATTGTTGATGTTTGCCGAAGCCGAAAATGAAATCAACAATGGCCCTACGGCAGCAGCCATTGATGCATTTGAACAGGTAAGAAAAAGAGCATTCGGCGGTGATGCCAGCTTAATTGGTATTACACCATCTGATAAAACAGGATTTTTTAATGCAATTGTAAAAGAAAGAGCATTGGAACTGGGCGGCGAAGGCATTCGCAAATACGATTTGATCAGGTGGAATATGCTCTATCAAAAAATAAAAGATACCAAAGCCACCCTGGCGGCCATGTCGGCAAGAGAAGCGCCTTACGACCAGCTTCCTGATTACAAGTTTTATAAAAATGATTCTCCGCAATTAACCTGGGCCAATCCTTCTTATTACAAGCCTAATCCTTTTGGAAATACAGCACCAGTAGGTTATACGAGGGTTGATTGGGTACGCAGTAGCATTGGCACTACCATATTGACATATTATGCCATAGGGTTTAAGGCTAACCACAGCGAATTGTTTCCAATACCACAAGCTTCGCTTGATGCCAATCCACGATTAACACAGGATTACGGATACTAATTATTCAACCAAATTTTGATTGATGAAAAGTTTTAAACTTAGCCGCCTTTTTATAGCAACCCTTCTTCTTTTTGTTTTTGTTTCATGTAAGAAAAATGAATACAATTCGGAAGTGAATTTGCCACGACAGTTCAAACCCGGAGATATAAATATTACGGCAGGAGAAACGCACGCTGTTTTGGAATGGTTGCCATCTTTGTTTACAACAGGTAAAAATGCAACCTATACCGTAGAAGTGTCAGAGGACGCAACGTTTCAAAATGTTGAATACTCAGCTATTGTTGATACTTCCTTAACTATTGTTACCGATAGCATATTAGCGGTAGGTCAGAATTATTTTGCCCGTGTCAAAGCAAATGCTTCCGGCTCCACAAAAGAATCGGGGTGGGTAACAAGCAACAGTTTTAAAATTACAGGCGAGCAGATATTTTTTCAGGTGCAGGATGCGGATTTGAAAGATACCAGTGTTGTTTTAAAATGGAGAACAAGTCCTGGTGTAACTAAAATTGTCATTACGCCCAATGGCGGAACTGCCTTTGACGTACCGCTTGATGCAACCGATGTAGCAGCAGAGCAAAAACAAATAGGCGGATTGACCGAATTAACAACGTACACTGCCGAAATATATAAGAATGCAACTAAAAAAGGCACCATTACTTTTACCACCAAAGAACATAGTATTTATTCTGTCATTCTTTCTTCCGGCGATGACTTAGCTACTGCTGTAAACGACGCAGCAGATGGAGATATTATTGGATTAACTGCTGGCACTTACGATTTAGGTGCAACATCTTCCGGTTTTTCGGTTGACAGCAAAAACATTACAATAGCTTCTGTGTCCGGCAACTCATCAGATGTTACTATTTTAAATGCTGATTTCGTTCTTAAAGGAACAGGTGCTGGTATCAAGCTTTCCGGCCTTAGTTTAACCGGCCCGCAAAGCGGATACATTGTTGACATAAATTCGTCGGCTACCGACATTGGAGATATTACCATTGAAAACTGTAAGATATCTTTCCTGACGAATGGCTATGCCATTGTACGAGCCAACAGGCCTTCAAGTGCTACCATGGGCACCTTAACCATCACCAATACAGTAGGTGTAGGATCAAATTTGAATAACAACTATGCAATTGCCATGATGGATAAAATGAAGTTTGTTGCGGTTGTCATCAAGAATAGCACCTTCAGCACTTTCCAACGAACCATCGTAAGTGCAGCAACAGCTATCAGCGGATGGTCGGCCAACGTATCTATTGACAGATGTACTTTTAATGACTTTGGTAATGGTGGTAAGGCAGCCGTGCTGGAAGGTTCTTCCAACGATATTACCCTGAACATTTCCAACACCATTTTTGCCAACACACCCATCACCGGAGGAAATGTTAGTAACGACGCTGTGAAGTTTGGTGGTTTTTCTGTGTTCGAAAAAGTATTTTATTACAACTGTACAAATGGAGCTTCGCCTGCAGATCCCATCAACTGGCCGTCAGGTGCTGCAGCAACAACAGATATTTCGTGGACTGCGGTAACAACAGACTTTACATTGCCTGCGGGTTCTTCTCTAAGAACTGCAGGAACAGATAATGGGCCGGTGGGAGATCCCCGCTGGGCGCAATAAACTTTGGTACATTTATTTTGACAAAATAAATGGGCAAATAAGTGCGCCTTCAAGGTGCACTTATTTTTTAAGTATAAAACTGATAAATTTTTTTTGAGTCAGCTACGCAAAACGGTACGTTGATCAACGACCATTAAATATCCTGTTTGATATGCATTACACAATAAAGTTACTGGCTTCAGCCTCATTAATTTTTGCAACCATAGGCTGTAATTCTCAGAAAAACCTGTCAGCACATGATGCAACACCTATTGCATTTCCCGGCGCCGAAGGCTTTGGAAAATATACAACCGGCGGCAGGGGCGGAGAGGTAGTTATTGTTACCAATTTGAATGATGAAGGAGAAGGCAGCTTTCGCAAAGCAGTTCAAAAAAATTATCCCAGGATCATTGTCTTTGCTGTTTCCGGAACCATTCATCTAAAGTCG
>JBQCJM010000099.1:0-12086 GCA_051952715.1 Flavisolibacter sp. | reverse complement strand
AAACCGCTAAAAAAGAGCTTGCTTATTTGCAGGGTTTGATTACACGTAAGGATGAAGGCGGTGACATGGAAGATGGACGCTACATGACAATGGAAGACGGAAGCATGAGCATGGAAAGAGAACAGTTGAGCCAAATGGCCAGCAGGCAGATCCAGTTTATTGATCATTTGGAAAAAGCCATGATGCGTATCGAAAACAAAACCTATGGTGTTTGCCGGGTTACAGGTAAGTTGATTGACAAAGCCCGTTTACGTGCCGTTCCACATGCCACGCTAAGCATCGAGGCCAAACAAATGATGAACAAGTAAACAGTGTCAACGTATTCATAAAGCCCTGTTCAAAAAGCAGGGCTTTTTTATTTCAGAACGAAGTTGAGTGAATAATGAGAGATCAACTATGAATAAGCGTCACTGCTATGAATTGCCTGCAATAAAAAGTATTTACGCCTGGCACGAACGCATTACGCATTATTCATTTCTCATTTCCTTACTTTTATAGCAAAACATCTTTCCAGCATGCTGCCCATTAAAGTTGAATTTAGCTACCAAAAAAAGCAAGTGTTGCAGGCTTTGCGCTATCATTTTTTAAGTAAAAAAGAAATTCGTTTGATGATCATCCTGGTAAATGTATTTGCCCTTGGATCGGCCGCTTTGTTCTATTTTAGAAAAATACTGCCGCTTGCTTTTTTAGTGGGATCGTTTTTATGGTTTTCGCTCATGATAGCTTTTTGGTTCTTGTTGCCGGGCATGGTGTACCGCAGGGCCAGTACTTTTAAAGACCATTTTACAATGCACTTCCACGCCGATGAATTTTCGGTAGGTAACGAAAGAGGCTCAAGATCATGGCCGTGGAAAGCAGTAAGCAATTTTTTAGAAACACCCCATTTCTTCCACCTCTATTTCGACAGCCGTTCTTTTTTTCTTGTTCCCAAAAACAGTTTTGCCAACGATGACCAACTGCACCAGATGCGACAGCTATTGAAGCAAAAAGTGCAAAAGTGAAAAAGAAGCAGTAAATAGATTTTTCAACCACGATCACTTCTTTCCTACAACGTTAGAAATTAAAGAAAATTTCCTGGGTCTTCAGCAGCCATGCACATTACGACAACCGATAGAAAAGAAAAACCGTAACTATAATGCCTGTTTGCTGTGCGCAGGCCCGGCAAAACACGCGGAGTTTTGGGTTTGCCTAGACCTTTTTGGTTACTTTTTGGGGCAATGTCAAAAAGTAACAATTGAAATTGAAACAAAAAATGAAAGCTATATACCAGGAAGAAACAGAAAGCTTTGCCTAACTCTCAATCCACCTTCAATTAATTATTAAAAAGGTCTTTAGCATTCTACAATAATGATAATTGTAAGTAGGAAAACAGACTATCGAAAAGAAAGTTATAATTAAAAGGCTGCTCGATTAACCATCCACCACCTCACAACTCTTTCTCCATCACGTAATGGGGGATGGTGATCTCCTGGAATTCCTCGCCTACTTTTCTATATCCCATTTTTTCATAAAAGCCCAGGGCATTTTTACGGGCATGCATGGTTATTTTTTTATAGCCCCGGTCGCGGGCCAGGTTTTCGGCAAACTGCATCAGGGCCTTGCCAACGCCTTTCCCCTGCAAGTCATTAATGACGGCCATTTGTCGCAGGCGCACGGTTTCAGGTGCTTCCTCCACCAGCATGCAGCAGCCCAGCATCTGGTCATCTTCGTAAGCTGCCATCATTAAATTATCTTTTTCACTTTCCAACTCGCCTGGCTGAAAGCTTAATCCCAGCGGCTTGCGTAAAATGGCATCACGCAACTTTACCATTTGTTCGTATTCCTTAGTGCCGTGATCAATAATTTTTAATGCCATTTGTATGGGGTTAAGAAGGGGTTCAATTTACAAATATCGGTGTACATGACAAACTGAAAGTTTTATATGGACTTTGTACAAAAATTTGCAAAGTTTCTACTTGTTCACAGAAAGAACGATCAAAATGATATTTAATCCAAAAACTTCTATTTTTGCACCACTATAACCAAACTTTTACAAAATGTCAGACATTGCAGCAAGAGTAAAAAAGATCATCGTAGACAAATTAGGAGTTGACGAAGCAGAGGTAAACAACGAAGCTTCTTTCACCAACGATTTGGGTGCCGATTCTTTAGACACCGTAGAACTGATCATGGAATTTGAAAAAGAATTCAACATTTCAATTCCTGATGAGCAAGCTGAGACCATCACTACTGTAGGTCAGGCTGTATCTTACCTTGAAGAACACGCAAAGTAACCGAGCTGCGTTCCCTTAGCGGGAACACTTATAAAAATTCCGCCTTCCGGATGTGCACAGCCGGAAGGCGGTTTTATCTTACATAAAAAATTACTGTGGGTCAAATACAATTAAAGCGAGTGGTAGTAACCGGCATGGGAGCTATTACGCCTCTTGGAAATTCGATAACAGAATACTGGAATAACCTGCGCAATGGCGTAAGCGGCTGCGATTTTATTACCAATTTCGACGCTTCGAAGTTTAAAACCCGCTTTGCCTGCGAGATAAAGAATTTCGACGCCACTAATTTTTTAGACAAGAAAGAAGCCCGCAAGCTCGATCGCTTTACACAAACTGCCGTCGTGGCCAGCGACCAGGCAGTGCAGGACGCCGGCATTGATAAAGACAATGTAAATGTAGACAGGGTAGGTGTTGTATTTGCCAGCGGCATTGGCGGCTTGATCACCTTCCAGGAAGAAGTAACCAATTTTGCCAAAGGCGATGGTACGCCACGCTTCAATCCATTTTTCATTCCCAAAATGATACTGGATATTGCAGCCGGTCACATCTCCATGCGCCATGGCTTCAGGGGGCCCAACTTTGCCGTAGTAAGTGCCTGTGCATCTTCTACCAACGCCATGATGGAAGCGTTTAATTTATTGCGCATGGGCAAGGCCGATATTATTATTACCGGCGGCGCCGAAAGCGTAGTGAGTGAAGCAGGCGTGGGTGGTTTTAATGCCATGAAAGCATTGAGCGAAAGAAACGACGACCCTAAAACAGCCTCACGTCCTTACGATAAAGACCGCGATGGTTTTGTTATGGGCGAAGCGGCAGGCGTGTTGGTATTTGAAGAACTGGAACATGCTTTAGCCCGGGGTGCAAAAATTTATTGTGAGATCGCCGGTTGCGGCGCCACTGCCGATGCACACCACATTACCGCACCGCATCCCGAAGGGCTGGGTGCCAAAAATGTAATGATACAAGCCCTTGATGATGCAGACATGAAGCCTTCCGACATTGATTACATCAACACACATGGCACTTCTACACCGCTTGGCGATATTGCCGAAGTAAAAGCCATACTGGATGTGTTTGGAGAAGATGCTTATAAATTAAACATCAGCTCCACCAAATCTATGACGGGCCACTGCCTGGGTGCAGCCGGTGTAATAGAAGGCATTGCCTGTATTATGGCCGTGCAAAACGACATTGTGCCGCCAACCATCAATCACTTTACCGACGATCCGGAATTGGATGCACGGTTGAACTTTACTTTTTGGGAAGCGCAGAAGCGTCCGGTAAATGCAGCGCTAAGCAATACGTTTGGATTTGGAGGGCATAATGCCTGTACCATTTTCAAAAAATATTCTGCGTAAAATCAGGACTATCAAAAATAGAACCGTGAGAGCTGTGATGATCTAACGTATGATCAGTGCAATCGCAATATAAAATCAGTATAAATCCGTGATTAAAGTTGTAGTTTACAGTTTGTGGATTTTCTAAAATCATTCTATAAAAAACATTCCGATCCATCTTTCAAAAAGCAATTGAAAGGTGTGTTGGGTTATGCTCCGGGAAATATCTCTCTCTACAAAACGGCACTGACCCACCGCTCCGTAAAAGACTCACTTGACGAAAACAATGAGCGGCTCGAATACCTGGGCGATGCTATTTTAAGTGCCCTTGTTGCCGATTATTTATTCAAACGCTATCCTTACAAAGAAGAAGGTTTCCTCACCGAAATGCGTAGCAAAATGGTCAACCGCCAGCAGTTGAATGACATTGCTGTGAAGATGGGGTTGAAAAAAGTTACACTGTATAACAAATCGGATGCTTCGCTGAAAACCAGCCAGATCTTCGGCAATACTTTAGAAGCTTTGGTAGGTGCTGTTTACCTGGACAGGGGTTATAAAAAAACAGGCAGGTGGGTAACCGAAAGAATTATCATGCCCCACATGTTTGTTGACGACCTCGAAATCTTAGAGATCAACCATAAAAACAAACTATACGGCTGGGCCAATAAAAACGGCAAGCAACTCGAGTTTGAAACCCTGGATGAGAAACTGGAAAATGGCCGCCGCCTCTTCACCATTGGCGCCGTTATTAATGGAAAGGTCATTGCGCAGGGCAAAGCCTTCAACAAAAAAGACGCTTCGCAAATTGCCGCACAATTAGCAGTGGAAAAACTGGGTATTGTCAATTCCGATTCTCCTTCGGCTATTGATTGATGAGTGCCAATAATATTCAGCCGTCTGCAAACAAGTACATATTTTATTGTAGTGCTTCCACGGTATATCAGCTTCGTATAACGGCACATTTTTTATAGTACTACATCTCCCATCCCATTCTTCGCTAAGCGGAACTGTTCTCAAAACCTATTTTGAATTTAAAACATTTCTATGCTGGCAATGAATTACAGGGGGCCTTTTCGTATTCGTCTGGAACGAAATCGTCCTGAACCGGGGATCGAGCATCCTGATGATGCTATTGTGCGTGTAACACGTTCCTGTATTTGCGGATCTGATCTGCACTTATACCATGGCCTTGTGCCCGATACAAGAGTGGGCATGACCTTCGGGCATGAATTTACAGGTGTGGTAGAAGAAATTGGGCCTGGCGTGCAAAACCTGAAAGTAGGAGATCATGTAATGGTGCCCTTCAATATTGCTTGTGGCGTTTGTCCTTTTTGCAGGCAGGAGCTGTTTGGCAATTGCCACGAATCCAACACCGAGGCCACAGCGGCAGGCGGCATCTTTGGCTACTCACATACGGCAGGTGGATTTGATGGCGGCCAGGCAGAATATGTGCGGGTGCCTTATGCCGATGTAGGCCCCACAAAAATCCCCGAAGGCATGGACCTCGATGATGCCGTACTCCTCACAGACGTAGTGCCCACAGGCTATCAGGCCGCCGAAATGGCTGGCATTCAGACCGGCGATACCGTTTGTGTTTTTGGTGCCGGTCCCATTGGCATCATGGCGGCCCGCTGCGCATGGTTGTTTGGCGCCGGGCGGGTCATCATCATTGACCATTTGGATTACCGTTTGGAGTTTGCCCGCAACTATGCCTATTGCGAAGCGTATAATTTCAAAGAAATGGACGATCCCGTGGTGTTCATGAAAAAAACAACGGATTGGTTCGGGGCCGATGTTTGTATTGATGCTGTGGGCTGCGAAGCCGCCGGCGATACCATGCAAACTCTTTTGGGAAGAAAGATGCTGATGACCGGCGGTTCGGCCACAGCCCTGCACTGGGCCATCAACTCTGTGAAAAAGGGTGGCATTATTTCCATTGTAGGCGTGTATGGCCCTTTAGATGCCATGGTGCCTATTGGCAATGTGGTGAACAAGGGTCTTACCATTCGTGCCAACCAGGCATCGGTAAAACGCCTTATGCCACGATTGATAGAGCATGTGATGGCGGGCAGGTTAAATCCAAAAGGGATCATCACCCACCGCATTCCGCTGGAAGAAGTGTCCGAAGGATATCACATGTTCTCGGCCAAACAAGATAATATCATTAAACCCGTATTAATTCCTCCATCAGCCATGAAGGCTGCCTAAAATAAATTTTATGGAAAAAATAGTAGATCCTGAAATGGATAGAAAAATAGCCAATACACCAAAAGACATTCCGGGGTGGGGGCACGATGCAGATCCCGATAACAATCCTACTTATCCCATAAAGCACTACAACGGTGCCGACCATGAACGCCTTCATTACGAAAAGCCACCGCAGCAACGGCAGACGGTAGAATTATTAAAATCCATAGAACGCCCCACGGTGTCCAGGGTTTTTGGAACTTCTACGCCGCCTTCGGGCTTAAGTGGTGTCATCCGGCGCTATGCTTTTAAGCACAGCGAATCTACCTACCTGCATTGGTTTCCGCTGGTGGTAGCCGACCGTGTGGCCGTAGTGGAAGGCATTATTGACGACCTGCGGCATGGCATTGTTCCCAACCTCTTTGTGGAAAAAGGGTGGAAGGCCGAATGGAAATACAACCGGAAGGGATTGATACAAAAAATAGCAGTGACCACCCTGGTGGTTACCACTGCCCTTATCTTTCTTTCCAGGAAGAAAAAACATGCGTAGCAGGCCATAACCTGTCATGCAGCCGTGTCCTGTAAAGGGCACGGCTGCTTCGTGTGCAACAAAGAATAACTGTAACGATAATGACGGTTGGTAAGTCCCTTCAGGGTTTGGGGGCGCAGCGTTTGGGTTTGCCTTGAACTTTTTGGTTACTTTTTCATTCAAGACAAAAAGTAACATAACATAATAAGAAAAATCAAACCGCTACAGGTTTTCGACCGCTGTCAACTTCCCCTCACCAACACAATGATCCGCCTCTTCTAATAAATTAAAACCCAAATACTTTTATTTCTGTGGAGAGATGTTTATTTTAATCTTTCAAATCCAAATAAGCATGGAAAGCAATAGCAACTTAACACCGCTGCAGAAAAAAGAGCTCGATGAATTACACTGGAGAATTCAATTCCAGCAGAAGACAATAGAACAACTGAAAACCAACGAAAACATACAGCAGTATTTCAAACAATTCAACAGCAATTCGGTGCAGCAGTTCATTGACAGCTACAGCTATCAAAAGGCACGGTGGCACCAGCAGGGCGAATTTTACATGCAGCAAAAAGACAACCACGATTTAAAATGGATCGAAGCTGCATGGTGGCACCTCGAGGCTATCCAGCAAAAAAAATTGTTCGACATCCAGTGCCGCTGGCGTGCCGAAGAAATTCAATTGCCCGGTATAGAACTGTGCTGCGATTTTGGCTATTGGGAAAGAAATATTTTAAACTGCCCTTTTGTCGATCCTATTACAAAAGAGGAAGTGCAACTATACCAGGATTACCTGCACGAAGGCGACGTGGAACTAAAAGAGGAAGTTTCCTTCATGTTTTTTTTCCAGCACTACGAGAGCATTAAAGAAGGTTACGAATCGGAAGGCGAAGAGTATTTCCCTGCATGGTACGACTTCTACAATGAACGCAAGGGCACGGCTTACCTGATGAAACTACCCGACATTCGTGGCGAAAAGGAAGATTTTTACATCAGGCTGGCCCGCAGTACACAGCCCGGCAAAAGTGAAGCGATTGCACAAGTGGTGCAGGCCTTTAAGCAACCCCCCACCCATCATGTACAGGACAAAGAAGGCAAGTTTTTTTTGACTGCCCACGACGACGAAACGCTAAGCGCCTTTGTAGACGCCTTTGAAGACAAAACAACAAGAGAATATTTTAAAGCTTCTAAATGGTTTTACAACAATAGTGAAGAAAGAGAGGAGATGATAGAAGCCATTGACTTTTTTTTACTTGAAAACGAACCGGTAGCCATAGAAGCCAACAGCGATTGGAAACAAGCCATCAGGGAGGCTGTGAGGCGTTACACCATCCAAAAGATATCGGAATGCCTGGAGGAGGCTTTTGCTCAATACAACCTCAACCTGTCCATGAACATTTCTTTCCCCGAAAGAAAAGAATCATTTCCATTGAGTGCAAAAGAAAGTGTAAAGGCCGATATCCTGCTGGGAAGAAAACTAAACGGCGAACCGGAAGACTTGAATTTTTAGGGTGGATGAGCCTCGTTTGCTACACTATGTACGAGAGTAAAGGGGTGCCAGGAAAGGTGAAACGTCAAACGTGAGATGTGAGACAGTTTTCCACGTTCACTTCTTACCAATAAAAGATCAGTTGGGTCATGCCGATAAGCAACAGGCATACTTGTTCTTAAACTGCCTGCACTCGTCTGAGAATCCCCCTGCAGTTGCTCTAATATAGGACGATACACATTCCCCCTTTCAAAAGGGGAGGGGAGACACGCCGGCATCTCGAGAGAATTTAAGGGGGATTTTGCTACACGCTGCTGCAGCAACCACCCAGGCAAACAACCACTCTTTTTTCCAAAGGTTTGCTAACTTCAATAGGTGTACTATCTGCGCTACAATCAAAATTTAAAAGAGTTCTCTGCCACCTGGGGAAACAACGCTACCCTGGGTGAGATACTGCTATGGAAGCAATTGCGTGAAGGCAGCATAAAGGTTATTCTTTCAACCGGCAAAAGCCATTGGGCAACTATATTGTTGATTTTTATTGCAAGCCTTTAAAGTTGGTAATTGAAGTGGACGGTGGTTATCATTGTGAAGACGACCAAAAAGTCAAAGACAAAGAACGGCAGAAAATACTTGAAGGGATGGGCCTGAACTTTCTTCGCTTTCACGATGAAGAGATAAGAAAGACATGGACATAGTAGTTAGAACAATCAGGCAATATATTCTTGACCACGAGGTAATGAACAAAGTTTGTTGATGCTCCTGTAACAAGATAAATATTGAAAAGCAAAAATGAAAGCAAAACAGCTTCTTTTCCAGCCATGAGCTGGTGGTATTATTTATGCGGTACAGAGGTGCGCCGTTACGGGGGAGTGGGCTGCGAAGGAAAAAGACAGCACCCAAAAAAACTACAACCCCCTTACAATTTCCAATGATTTTTTCACATGCGCATCGGGGGCAATGTGGTCGGTTTCCGATGAAAACACCGCTACTATCTTGTCATTTTTATCAATAACAAACGTGGTGCGGGGAATGAAGCCATGCGTTACCTGCTGGCCGCGTACATCTTTGAAGTCTGCCTGGGCGGGCCTCAACTGCAAGCCATACGTAGCGGCAATTTCACCTCCGGGGTCGGAAGCCACAGGGAACTTGCCGGCACAAAATTCAGGGTCGGCGGAGAAGGAATTCAACCGGTCAATATCATCTGCCGATACACCAATGATGGTAGCACCTGCTGCCGTAAAAGAGTCTTTCAGATCAGCAAACGTATGGGCTTCCAGGTCGCAGCCGCCGGTGTAGGCAGATGGATAGAAATACACCACTACCGGGCCTTTGGCCAGGGCCTCTTTCAACGAAAAATCAAATGCCTGCCCCGACAGGCTGGCCTTAGCGTTGAAGAGGGGTGCTTTGGCATCTTTTGACAACATGGTTGATTGGGCAAAGCTATGCGGAATCAGTAAGACCAAAAAGCCGAAAATGAAAAGTATGGAGCGCAAGTTTTTGTTTGGCATAGCAAACTGTTTTTACGGGTACCCAAATTTACAAAGAACGGGGATAGGTAAGCTCAGTGTGTGGATGGTTTTTAACGCACTTCATTTCTCTTACTCTTAACGAAACGCTGCATCCCCTCCCCTGGAGGGGCAAAGTTTCCTGCTACAAAAAACCCGCGGAAGGGGTGGGCTTGTTGGCGGTCTCTCGCCGTGCCAATCGCAGGCAAGGCCCCGTGCAAATGACGATAAGAAATAGTACATTTAAGATGTCCTCAATCATTTTCACAGCCAAACCATTTTTTATGATCCTTGTTCACGACACTTTCATTTGCAAGCCGGGCAATGCCTCCAAAATTGCTAAGCTATTTAAAGAATGGGCCGACGTGGCGCCCAAAAAAAATGTACAGGTGATGACGGATATGACAGGCCAGTATCACCGGGTGATCATTGCTTCAGGCTTCGACAGCCTTATGGCTTACGAAGAAGCACAGAAGACAATGGGCCAAACACCCGAAGAGCAGAAAGTGATGGAAAAGTTTAAGGACATGAATGAAATGTATGTTTCCGGCAGCCGCGACATTTTTAAAGTTTGGTAAAGCTGTTTCACATCGTTGGGTGTGGTGGGCACAGCTGCACATGAAACGTAGAGGAACGCCAGTAATGGCCTGGCAATCCACGGTAGGCCAGGCCCCGTGCGGATACATAGGTTGGGTTACTGGTGGCGGGCTAGGGCATACAATGGCCTGCAGCCTTACTCCTTATCAATAGCCCAGGTAAGGATCAATTACCTTTGCCTTAAGTTCTTTCCATGTGGTGGCGCCAATGTTTCGGCTTACCATCAATTTTCGATAATCGCCTTCCACCACATCCCTCACCGTAACGTAACCGGCATTTCTTAACCTGGTGGCAATGGTTCCGCTTAAGTTAAAAGAAGTCAGTGGCCGGTCAAGATAATCTCTTTCAAGTAATGGAAGGGGAAGTTCCGGGCCGGGATTGTTTCCGGTAAGCCTTGTTATTTTTATTTGCAGCAGGCGAATGAGCACCCGGCATTCCTTCTCGCTAAGGTTTTGAATCATTTGGGCCAATTGCCCGTGGGTAAGCTGAATGGTAAACTGATTTTCCATATACTTCGATTAAATTGAAAGCTAAGCCTCCGCTGCCCCACTCACTGCATCCTTCTTCATCAACTTTCGTGTAGCAGTTGGTTTAGGTGTATTAATGTTTTTTTTATTCTTTCAAACAACACGTTTGCAGCAAACTTAAATCAGCTTTCTGTTTCTTCCGATAGCTCTTTAACACTGCCTCCGCAAATCCACCCGTTGCCTGTTACCCATTCAAGAAACTTATCCAACACCGAATCTTCTGTTTCAGTTTCGGGGGTATTCACCACCATGCCGATCTCAAATTCCCTGGTTAAGTTTTCTGTTTTCTTTTTGCTCATTAAGTTTTATTTGAAATTAATATTTTAAATAGAAAAACCTGTAGAGGCCTTTCTCATTTTGATTTGATTTTTTTGACAACGGCGGGGTTGGCAGGGCCGCGGATACACAATGCAATTGCTGCTGCCTGATTTTTACAGCGCTGCTTCTTGACACAAACCTTCCCGTTTTGTAATTTGTTCTCATGCTAATATCCACCATGAACATCGAAGAAGTAGCTCAGGAAGTAATCAGGGATTTCCACAAGCTGCTCGATACCACCATCATGCGCCTGTGCGATGAGTATGAAAGGGAAAGGAAAAAGCTGAAGATCGCCAGGGAAAGAACCTACACTAAGGTGTATACCGTTAAAACGGCAAGAAAGAACAACTGGATCATTTTTATTGCCAAGCAGCCTGCCGCCGAAGTGTACACCGACCGGGGCCAGCTCAGTTTTGGTGCGGTTACTTATTTTTGGGATGACGAGGGGCTAAAGGTGCTGGAATACAAAAACACCAATGTTTTCCAGGTATATAAAGGCCACCTGTTTACCCGCTACAATAGCCGGATGAAGCTGGGGCTTGATAAACCGGTGGATATCATAAAGCATTTTTTCATACACAACTGCTATTCGGGCTACGAAACCGTGATCAAAAACCACAAGGTCTATTTTATTGGCTTTGCCAAAGACGGCCTGCTGCTGGGGCAGTGTGGCGAGCTATCGGAAAAGCAGGGTAGCATGCCCGTTGTGCTTTGGCGCACTTTTGTAAGCCGCGACCTTATCCGCCATCACCAGGCAAAAAAAGAAAAGAAGCGCATTAAAGAGATGGAGCATAAAACGCTGAAGGCTTTTGTTGAAAGGAAAGATCACCATCCCTCTTATATGAAGGAGCTGAGTGTATTGAAAATGCTCAGCGGGCAATGCGATGTCAATTGAGGTCTTCGTAAGGCAGCAGTGATTTTGAAATAATAAAGTCAACAACTGTTTTCAATTGCTGGATCGGCAAACCAGACCCGGTGCGGACACGAAGCGATGAATGAGCTCCTGGAACTTATTCAGTTGTTGCTGATTCATAAATTAAGTTTACTTCTTCCTCCAATGTATCTCATTCCGGCTTTGTGTAGAAGCTATGGACGACCAGTTTTATCAAATCACGGGTCTGCATAGCAAGACGCCGTGTGCACATAAATACTAAACCTGTCCCGGTGTCATTATGCAGCAGTTGATATTGGAAGTTGTTTTGCAACACTGGCCGTACACAGGATTTGACGAGTGCCACGGCGCTAACCTTTTACCAGTTTCTCTTGTTTAACGTAATAAACGAACATATCCAACTCGTCGTAGATAGTGACTAAGTAA
>JBQCJM010000098.1:0-11563 GCA_051952715.1 Flavisolibacter sp. | reverse complement strand
TGGTTAAAAGACTCCTCCGTTTGCGCAATTACCTGTATTTGCATGTGCGCATGTTGTGCTCCGCAAAACTCACTACATGTTCCAAAGTATAATCCGGGTTTATTGATGTTCACCCACAAATAATTTTCATTACCCGGAACCATATCCATTTTATTTCCAAATTGCGGCACCCACCAGTCATGCACTACGTCAGAAGAATTTAAGCGCAGCAAAATATTTTTTCCAATGGGCAAATGAACCTCATTAGCTGTAACAACATTATCCGATGGATATTGCACTTCCCACCACCATTGATGCGCTGTTATTACTACATCCGGCGTTTTGTTTCCTACATCGGGCAAAACTTTTTTCATTGTTGTAACTGTTAGATAGAAAAAAATAATAACCAATAAAGAAGGAACACCAATCATGGCAATTTCCCATTTGCTGCTCAGCATTTTTGCTTTACCAACTATTGATCTTCCTTCGCGGAATTTGTAGAGAAAAAGAAAAGTTAGAGCTGCAACAACAAACAATATAAATCCCCCAGCCAAAAAAAAGTAATTCGTGATACGGTTAATTTCTTCTGCCTGCCTTGATGATGATTTTAAAATGGATTGTAAAGGAATATCAGGAGAAATTTTTAGAAAATCTCCAGACAAAAACAAAATCATACAGCTTGTTTGTTCACAGGCCACAAAAATGATACCGCCAGGTTTTAATATTCAAAGGATAGAATATTATAAACAAGGACATTGACTAAAAGACCGATAAAATTACTTTCGATAAGTACGCCTGATTAAGTGAATTGCCCGATCTCATCTTTTCAACCTAATGAAGAAATTTCTCTACATAAAGCAAATAGCTAATTCATCAGTTAACTCATTTACTAACGGATATGAACACACAAATCAATTATGTCAGCGCCAGCAATTTTAAAGTAGGTTGGTGTAATCGTTGCTGCAATTGTTGCAAATAATTATTAAAGAACCATGAAAAATAAATTTAAAGACAAGGTAGTTGTCATTACAGGAGCCACAGGTGGTGTAGGAAGAGTAACCGCATGGGAATTTGCGAAGCAAGGAGCAAAGATTGCATTACTGGCCAGAGGAGCTGAACAATTGGAAGATACAAAAAAGGAAGTTGAAGATTTGGGCGGAAGGGCTCTCATCATTGAGTGTGATGTATCAAATGCAGAACAGGTGGAAAATGCAGCAGAACAAACCGAGCAATATTTCGGCCCTATTGATGTGTGGGTAAACAATGCCATGAACAGTGTATTTGCTCCTATAAAAAAAATTCATCCTGACGAGTTTAAACGAGTAACAGAAGTAACCTATTTGGGACAGGTTTATGGAGCAATGTCTGCATTGAAACGAATGAGCCCCCGCAATAAAGGTTCTATTGTTTTTGTTGGCTCTGCTTTAGCTTACAGAGGCATTCCTTTACAGTCTGCCTATTGCGGCGCTAAACACGGTATCCAGGGGTTTTATGATTCACTGCGAACTGAATTGATGCATGATAAAAGCAAAATCAAAACCTGCATGGTACAATTACCCGCCATGAACACAACACAGTTTGGCTGGGTGCTCAGCCGGTTACCTAACAAACCCCGACCTATGGGAAAAGTATATGAACCGGAAGTAGCCGCAAGGGCTATTGTATTTGCAGCTTCGCACAACCGCAGGGAAATTTTTGTTGGCTACCCTACCTTCAAAGCTATTATCGGCAATAAAATAGCGCCGTGGTATGCCGACTGGGTTTTGGCCAGGACGGGCTTCGATGGACAACAAACCGATGAACCTGTTGGTCCAAATAGGGAAAACAATGTTTGGGAGCCTGTGCACGAAGACCGTGGTGCCTATGGAAGCTTTGCAAACATTGCTGCAAATAAAAGTTTTACACTTTGGGCCAGCATCAATCGCAATTTCGTAAGAGCCGTTGCAGGCGTAGCTGCCATAGCGGTTTTTACTTTACTTCAATCCCGCAGCAAATCATAAATATCTCTTTTAATGGCGAGTGTTGCTAAGAGTTGCGTAGACAAGAAAGCGTACAAGTGAGTGACACAACAGACGATGACAGTAGCATTAAAGCTTGGTATATAGAAACAAATAAACGATTTTCATGAGTGCCTCAAAAGCAAAACAAGAATATTTGCCTATAGAAAACTATGGCATCATTGGCAATTTGCACACGGCAGCTTTGGTATCGTTACATGCTTCTATTGATTTTATGTGCTTTACACGTTTTGACGCACCAACTGTTTTCTGCAAATTATTAGATGCAGACGCGGGAGGTTTTTTTTCTGTTACGCCACTTATGAAAAACATGGTAACAAAGCAATTGTACTTACCCGATACAAATGTTTTGGTAACACGTTTTTTGGCAGAAGAAGGTATTGCTGAAATTATTGATTACATGCCAGTGGAAGATGAAGAAGCCAATTGCGTTGTTGTAAGAAAGATAAATACGGTAAGAGGAAATATTCGTTACAAGGTTGTTTGCGCTCCTCACTTTCATTATGCTAATGCAAAGCATAAGATAAAGCAGGAAGGGAACAGTTGCATTTTTATTCCCGAAAAAGGCGAACAGCCGCCGTTGCGTTTATCAGGCGAGATGCAATTGTCTGTTGAAGAAAACAATGTTGTGTCAGAGTTTGAGTTGAAAGAAGATGAAAGTACCTTTTTTGTGCTGGAGGCAGAACACAATAAAAAAAACAGAACAAATGCTCTTAAAGATTATGTGGACAAAACTTACCAGGCAACCATTCATTTTTGGCAAAGCTGGATCGCTAAATCGAATTACACAGGCCATTGGGAAGAAGTAGTGCGCCGTTCTGCGCTAACCTTAAAACTCCTTATCTCTAATAAATATGGTTCTATAGTAGCAGCGCCAACCTTTAGTTTACCCGAGGCCATAGGTCAAGGCCGCAATTGGGATTACAGGTATACATGGATAAGAGATGCAGCATTTTCGATGCATGCTTTTTTGCAATTAGGTTTTTTAGAAGAAGCTGAACATTTTTTGGAATGGGTAAAAAATCAAAGTGCAGAAAAAGAATTACAGCTAATGTTTGCTATTGATGGCAACAAGCATTTGGATGAATATGAACTTGATTACCTGGAAGGCTATAAAAATTCGAAGCCTGTGCGTATTGGCAACGACGCACATAAGCAAACACAGATGGATATTTATGGCGAATTAATGGAAACCCTATACATTTTTACTGTACACGGCGGCGATTTAACTTATGACTATTGGAAGATCATTGAACAATATGTTGAATTGGTGATCAACAACTGGCAACAACCCGACCACAGCATTTGGGAAGTAAGGGGCGAAAAAAGAGAATTCCTGTTTACAAGATTCATGTGTTGGGTGGCCATGGACAGGGCAATAAAAATTGCCAATCATTTTTCGTTTCCTTACAACATTTTAAAATGGCACCAGATAAGAGATATTATTTACAAAGAAGTGTATGAAGATTTCTGGAACGAGGAGAAAGGAGCTTTTGTTCAATATAAAGGTTCGGATAATTTAGATGCAAGTGCTTTGCTAATGCCCATTCTCAATATTATTTCTCCCTACTCCGAAAAATGGCAACGAACCATGAAAGCCATCGACAAAGAATTACGGTCGGATGTTTTAATTTATCGTTATCGTGAACAGCAAGATGAGATCGACGGATTAAAAGGCCGCGAAGGGACATTTACGATGTGTTCATTCTGGCACGTAGAGTGTTTGGCGCTGGAAGGAAAAATTGAAGAGGCCAAAGAACATTTTGAAAAAATGCTTGGTTATGCTAATCATTTAGGATTGTTTGCCGAACAAATTGGAATGAGAGGGGAACACCTTGGAAATTTTCCGCAAGCCTTTACACACCTTGCTTTGATAAGTGCCGCCATTGAACTAAGCAAACCCCAAAAAGCAAAAATGGGAGAACTGCCACATTACAATAAAGGAATGAAATAAGGTACATATCTTAAGGTAAAGCTTTTAAAACAGGCAGTTGGTATTAACTGGAAAAGTTATTAATTAAAAATTTTTATGAGCCCGGCTTCAATACTGCTATCGTCTTCCGTTGCGTCGCACTCTTGTACTTTATATTCTTTATTGAGCACTAATAGCTACCCTCCACTTAAACTTCTTCCTGCGCCTTACTCTGCATATGCCCAGGATTTTTTTGAAACAATGATTTCCATCCGCCACCGTAATTGGTGTTCTTTTTTCTTTTTATAACAGAAAAGGCTATCACAAAAATGCCAGCAATTATGTTCGACCAAATAATGACGTTACTAAAGTCAATAAGCAATGGACTAATGATTAACCAGCTTCCTGTTATAACATTTATCAATTTTACATTCCGGTTTATTTCCCAAAGAGCAATTACCGCAAATGTTATGATTAACGGTCCTGTTATGTGCTGATTGTTTGCAGCAACTTTATCTGCATCAAAAACAACCGGTGAGATCATGATCCATAAACCTATCAGTACATTTACTATTTGTGTCCACATGGTTATTGAATTTTGGCGCTAATTTCTTTGTTGCCCCAAAAGGCTTTCCACACCGAAGCATTACTGCTTTTCACTCTCTGCAAATATTGAAGGCTCGCCAATAATTCATCGGTTGCAGGGCTAATCATCAAAACAGAAATAACCGCTGAGCACAAACATAAAGTACACCACGAACCAACAATAACCGGTTGGGAAATCACTAACAGGATACTTACTAAGCCTAAGGGCCCTACTGCAATTCCAAAAATGATAACGATCCAGGGTTTTGTTTTCCATCTTCCAATACCCCCGATGATGCCTGTTACCACGTCCATTAAATATCCGAAAGCGCCTAATAACGCATCAGGTATAGGCAGCAGGCCCGATATTTTTGAATGCAAAACATTCTCACTGCCATTGCCAAAGAAAGGATCCCAAACATTAGCGACTATTCCAAGCTGGTAAAAACCCAAATACATGGCTATACAGAAACCAACAAAAGCTATAACTAACAATGGTATGCGTTGCTGCCAGGTAGAAGGATTATAATCCCATGCAGGAGGAATAAATTCTGCTTCATGCATGTGGAAGATTGCAAAAACTTCGTGCCACCACGATGGCAAAAAATCCTGATTAAAGATATTGCTGATTTAAAATGCTCCATTTCAACGCCGAATATTTAATTTCAAAAGAAGCCTTCCATAAATTGAGTTTATTGAAAACAGAGCATTGTTCCATTCATTCTCATCAGGTTCAACAAGCTCATGGCATGGGTTTTTCTACAGCTAACAAAAAGCTATATGAAAACGAAACAATCGATGAGCATTTGGAAGAAAAAAGGTTACGTATGGGTAACGCTGTCCTTCTTTGTTTTTTCACTTGCACTGCATTGGATATTTGGCTGGCAGGCTTTTAAGAATGAGCAAAAAGAGCATCAGCAACCTATTGTTGTTTCAGAATATGTTACCGAAATGATGCGAGACACAATGGAAAACTGGCAGTCAGAGTTTTTACAGCTGATTTGGCAAGTGGCTGGTTTGTCGTTTTTATTATTTGTAGGCTCACCTACTTCCAAAGAAGGTGATGAACGAAAAGAAGAAAAGCTGGATTATATCATTGAAAAATTAGACCCGCAGAATTATGACAAGCTAATGAAGGAATGGAATCAGAAATATCCTAAAAAATAATTTTTGATCGCTGAAGAATGCTTACCAACAGGCTTTCTTCAACCATAAAAATTAAGCAAGACAAAAACAGTAAAACTAAAAAAAAGAGCAGGATTATATCCTGCTCTTATAAGTATTTCAATGGTGAAATATGTGATTTAAAATCTGCGTAACCTGTGATTGCGATTACTCTTCTTCGTCAAAAGCCATAGCTTCTTTTGCTGTTTGCAGCAATTCGTATTCCTCTTTGCTACCTACAACGATATTCTCAAACTCACGCAGACCAGTACCCGCAGGAATCAAATGACCCGTGATCACATTTTCTTTCAATCCAAGCATATCATCTGTTTTTCCCTGAATGGCTGCAGAAGATAATACTTTGGTTGTTTCCTGGAAGGAAGCCGCAGAGATCCAGCTTTGTACACCCAGAGAAGCTTTAGTGATACCTAACAAGGTTGGAGCAGATGTTGCAGGCTGTGCATCACGATACTCAACCAACTTCTTGTCACCACGGCGAAGAATAGAATTCTCTTCACGCAATTCACGTAAGCTTACAATCTGTCCAGGCCTCATCTTGGTAGAATCGCCGGCTTCAGTTACCACTTTCTTGTCAAAAATGTAATCGTTCTCTTCTAAGAATTCGAACTTATCAGTTAAATCCTCTTCAAGGAACTTGGTATCTCCCGGATCAACGATTGAAACCTTGCGCATCATTTGACGAACAATTACCTCGATGTGCTTGTCATTGATCTTTACACCTTGTAAACGATATACTTCCTGAATTTCATTTACCACGTATTGCTGTACAGCAAATGGTCCTTGAATTGCCAATATATCCTGTGGCGAAGTTTGGCCATCAGAAAGAGACGAACCTGCTTTTACAAAGTCGCCATCCTGGGCCAAAATTTGTCTTGTTAACGGCACAAGATATTTTTTGGTTACACCATCTTTCGCTTCAATAATGATCTCACGATTACCACGTTTTACAGCTCCCATAGTTACCACACCATCAATTTCGGAAACGATAGCAGGGTTAGATGGGTTACGGGCTTCGAACAATTCCGTTACACGTGGAAGACCACCGGTGATATCTCTTAACTTACCCAACACCCGTGGAATTTTCACCAACACCTGACCAGCTTTCACTTCTTCACCATCTTCAGGTATGATATGAGAACCCGTCGGCAGGTTATACGATTTCTTTTCTTTTCCTTCTACAACGATGGAAGGAATTTTTGTTTTATCTCTTGTTTCAATTACCACTTTCTCACGGTGACCGGTTTGCTCATCGGCTTCTTCGCGGAACGTAATACCTTCCAAAACATTCTCAAACTTCAATGTACCATTTACTTCTGCAATAATTACGTTGTTGAATGGATCCCATGTACAGATGATGTCGCCCTTTTTAATTTGCTGGCCGTCTTTCACCAACAATGTGGCACCGTAAGGAATGTTGTTGGTAATTAACAAACGATCATTTTTCTGATCCATGATACGGGCCTCACCGGTACGTCCAATGACTATCTGCACTTTATCGCCTTCGTTATTCGTAGTTGTAACAGAACGTACACCGTCAAATTGAATGGTACCATCAAACTTCGCGATCATCGTAGATTCAACGGCCGCAGAACCAGCCACACCACCCACGTGGAAGGTACGAAGTGTTAACTGTGTACCAGGTTCACCAATGGATTGTGCTGCAATGATACCTACTGCATCGCCACGCTGCGCCAGGTAACCCGTTGCCAGGTTTTTACCATAACATTTCACACAGGTACCACGTTTGCTTTCGCAGGTTAATACAGAGCGGATTTCAACTGTTTCAATGCCTGCTTCTTCAATTTTAGCAGCAATGCTATTAGTGATTTCTTCACCGGCGCCTACCAATAATTGATCAGTAACCGGATCGTACACATCATGTAAAGACATACGTCCTTCAATACGATCGGACAGTGGTTCAATGATATCTTCGTTATCTTTTAATGCTGAAGTGGCAATACCACGCAATGTTCCGCAATCTTCTTCTGTAATTACCACATCTTGAGAAACGTCAACCAAACGACGGGTTAAGTAACCGGCATCGGCTGTTTTCAGGGCCGTATCCGCCAAACCTTTACGAGCACCGTGTGTAGAGATGAAATAATCCAATACATTCAGTCCACCTTTGAAGTTGGAAAGAATTGGATTCTCGATGATTTCTGAGCCAGTAGAACCGGACTTTCTTGGTTTGGCCATCAAACCTCTCATACCAGCCAACTGTTTGATCTGTTGTTTGGAACCACGGGCACCGAAATCCAGCATCATATATACTGAGTTGAAACCTTGCTTGTCAGTAGCCAGTTCGCGGATCAATGTTTCTGTAATGCGGGTATCCACACGAGACCAAATATCAACGATCTGGTTGTAACGTTCGTTATTGGTGATCAAACCCATGTTATAATTCTCCCACACTTCTTCCACTTCTGCTTTGGCGTTATCCAGAAGCTCTTGTTTAATATCAGGAATGATAAGATCGTTGATTGAGAATGACAAACCACCCTGGAAGGCTGTGCGGAAACCCAATTGTTTGATATCATCCAAAAACTTGGCGGTCTTTGGAATGTTTGTGATGGTAATAATGTCGCCAATGATCTCACGAAGATTTTTCTTGGTGAGCAGTGCATTTACAAAACCAACTTCTTTGGGAACGTGTTGGTTGAAAATAACACGACCAACCGTAGTGTCAATTAATTTATGACTTAATACACCGTCTTCATCACGAACATTTGTTTTTACTTTGATCCATGCATGCAGGTCAACCACTTTCTCGTTGTATGCAATGATCACTTCTTCTTCATTATAAAAGGCCTTGCCTTCACCACGAACCTTTTCTTTATCTGTTGACTTTTTACCTTTTGAAATATAGTACAGACCCAAAACCATGTCCTGTGAAGGAAGCGTAATTGGTGTACCGTTTTGTGGGTTCAAAATGTTATGAGAAGCTAACATCAACAATTGTGCTTCCAAAATAGCCGCATGGCTCAGTGGAACGTGAACCGCCATTTGGTCACCATCAAAGTCGGCGTTGAAAGCCGTAGTTACCAATGGGTGCAACTGAATGGCTTTACCTTCTACTAATTTTGGCTGGAAGGCCTGGATAGATAAACGGTGCAGCGTTGGGGCACGGTTTAACATGATAGGGTGGCCTTTCAAAATATTTTCCAGGATATCCCAAACAATGGCTTCTTTTTTATCAACAAGCTTCCTTGCCGACTTCACTGTTTTTACGATACCTCTTTCAATTAATTTACGGATGATGAATGGCTTAAACAATTCAGCAGCCATATCTTTTGGCAAGCCGCACTCAAACAATTTCAATTCAGGTCCAACTACAATTACAGAACGGCCAGAGTAGTCAACGCGTTTACCCAAAAGGTTTTGACGGAAACGGCCTTGCTTACCTTTCAATACATCAGAAAGAGATTTCAATGCACGTCCGCCTTCTGCTTTAACTGCGTTTGATTTACGTGAGTTGTCAAACAAGCTATCAACAGCTTCCTGCAGCATGCGTTTTTCATTACGTAAGATTACCTCAGGAGCCTTGATCTCCAACAAACGTTTCAAACGATTGTTACGAATGATCACACGACGATACAAGTCGTTCAGATCAGATGAAGCAAAACGGCCACCATCCAATGGAACTAATGGACGTAATTCCGGTGGAATTACAGGAATATATTGCATCACCATCCACTCGGGACGATTGCTGATTCTCGTTTGTGCATCACGGAAAGATTCAACAACCGACAAACGTTTCAATGCATCTGCTTTACGTTGTTGAGAAGTTTCAGTAGCTGCAGCATTTCTTAAATCAAATGACAATTGATCCAGGTCGATTCTTGCCAAAAGATCGTGTACTGCTTCAGCACCCATCTTCGCAATGAATTTGTTTGGATCTTCATCAGGCAGATACTGGTTATCTTTTGGAAGTGTATCCAAAATATCCAGATATTCTTCTTCTGTTAACAGGTCGCCGTAGTTCTGTCCTTTGTCAGCACGAAGACCTGGTTGAATCACCACAAAACGTTCGTAGTAAACAATGGTCTCTAATTTCTTTGAGCTCATTCCTAACAAATAACCAATCTTATTAGGAAGAGATTTGAAGTACCAAATGTGTACAACAGGAACAACCAATTTAATGTGTCCCATTCTTTCGCGACGCACTTTCTTCTCCGTTACTTCCACACCGCAACGGTCGCAAACAATGCCTTTATAACGAATACGCTTATATTTACCGCAAGCACATTCGTAATCTTTTACAGGTCCAAAAATTCTTTCGCAGAACAAGCCATCACGTTCAGGCTTGTACGTACGATAGTTGATGGTTTCAGGCTTCAGCACTTCACCAAAGCTTTTTTCCAAAATGCTGTCTGGTGAAGCCAGTCCGATCGTAATTTTTGAAAACGATGGTCTCGGACGATTGTCTCTTTTATTAAAAGCCATATTCTATTATTTGCCCCCATCCCCTAAAGGGGTGTTTTTGGTTACACTCCTTTAGGTTTAGAGGTTTTGTTTTTATGAAATTTTAAAAAGAACTAATTGCTATTGAAGTTTCTCCGGCCCAAGTCTCCTCTTTTGGGGAACACGGGAACTAATCGTGAAACTTAAGATCTAATCCCAAGCCTCTCAACTCATGCACCAATACATTGAATGATTCAGGAATACCGGCACGTGGTACATTCTCACCTTTTACAATGGCTTCGTATGTTTTTGCACGGCCAATAATGTCATCCGATTTGATCGTTAACAATTCCTGGAGAATGTTAGAGGCACCATAAGCTTCCAATGCCCAAACTTCCATTTCACCAAAACGCTGGCCACCAAATTGCGCTTTACCACCCAACGGCTGTTGTGTAATTAAGCTGTATGGCCCAATGCTCCTGGCGTGCATTTTATCATCTACCATGTGGTGTAACTTGATAATATAGATAATGCCGACAGTTGCTTTTTGGTGGAAACGTTCACCGGTTTCACCATCATACAAATGGGTGTGACCAAATGAAGGAAGATTGGCTTCTTCAATATGCCTGGCAATATCATCTACCGAAGCACCATCGAAGATCGGGGTGGCAAAGCGTACACCCAATTTTTCACCAGCCCAACCTAAAACAGTTTCATAGATCTGTCCAAGGTTCATACGGCTTGGTACACCTAACGGGTTCAACACAATGTCAACAGGTGTTCCATCTTCTAAGAACGGCATGTCCTCCTGGCGAACAATTTTGGCAACAATACCTTTGTTTCCGTGACGTCCGGCCATCTTATCACCCACTTTCAACTTGCGTTTTACAGCGATGTAAACCTTAGCCAGTTTCAACACACCTGCAGGTAACTCATCACCAATGGAGATGTTGAACTTCTCTCTTTTGTACCGGCCTAATTCTTCATTGTATTTAATGCTATAGTTGTGCAACAGAATGTTGATCTGGTCATCAACTTTGGCATCGCCTGTCCAACCTAATGGATTTACGTTCATGTAATCAATACCGGCTAAATTCTTTTGCGTGAATTTTGCGCCTTTACCGATTAACACTTCACCAAAATTGTTGCTAACACCTGCAGAAGCTTTTTCTCTCAACAGGGTTTGCAATTTATCCAGCAATACTTCCATTAAATCAGCCATATTCTTTTCATGGATCTTCTCCAGCTTTTCAATGGCCGCTTTTTCACGAACTTTTGCGTTCTTATCTTTCTTGGCTCTTTGGAATAATTTTTTGTTGATCACCACACCTTCCACACCGTTAGGAGCTTTCAGTGAAGCATCTTTTGCATCGCCTGCTTTGTCACCAAAGATGGCACGCAATAATTTTTCTTCGGGTGTTGGATCCGATTCGCCTTTTGGAGTGATCTTACCAATTAAAATATCACCTTCTTTAATTTGAGC
>JBQCJM010000097.1:0-20075 GCA_051952715.1 Flavisolibacter sp. | reverse complement strand
CTTTATCTATTCTCATTCCGCTTATCAACCTGCCATTTATCATACTGGGGTATTATCAAATGGGATTAAGGTTTGCGCTTAAAAGTACCATTGCCATTACAGGATTAGCATTGTGTCTGGCTTTTATGCCTTACCCCGATGTGACACCTGATAAACTGTTGACCGCATTGTTCGGTGGCTTCTTTATTGGTTTGGGTATTGGTCTTGCCATTAGAGCAGAAGCTGTTTTAGATGGAACTGAAATTGCGGCTTTGCTGGTAAGCAAAAACAACAGTGTATTAAAAGTGGCTGATGTTATTTTGTTTTTGAACATCCTGATTTTTGCAACGGCCTTATTTGTTCTTGGCGTTGAACCGGCATCTTACTCTATACTTACTTACTTTGCTGCCTCAAAAACAATTGATTTTCTATTGCATGGTTTAGATGAATATACAGGAGTCACTATCGTTTCAGAACATAGCGAAGCGATCCGCAGCAAGATCATTGATGAATTGGGAAGGGGCGTTACTGTGTACAATGGCAAAAAAGGTTATGGCAAAAGAGGCGAAAGCACAAGTGAAAACGAAATACTGTTTACAGTAGTAACAAGGCTTGAAGTTGGCAGATTGCGCAGCTTAATCAGCTCCATAGATAATAATGCTTTTATCATACAACATAGCATTAACGACATACAAGGCGGCATGGTAAAACAAAGGGGACTCCATTGATAGAAATCAATTCTTACATTCTTTTTTACGTCTTTATTTTAACTAATAGGTACTCATAAATAAGTTCTGTACATTTACCTCATAAAATATCCTGAATGAAACTTTTTGTAGCGGGCCTTCCATACGATCTTTATGATGATGAGTTGGTAGAAATATTTGAAAAATTTGGCACCATTGCTTCCGCAAAAGTTACTATTGACAAAGAAACCGGCAAAAGCCGTGGATTTGGATTTGTAGACATGCCTAACGATGAAGAAGCTAAAGAAGCTATTGAACATCTGAATGACATTTCTCTCGGCAAAAAACCACTGGTAGTAAAACAGGCCGAGGAACGTCCCGGAGGTGGTTCAGGCGGATATGGTGGCGGTAACCGTGGCGGTTTTCGTGGAGGAAGCGGCGGTGGCTTTAATAAAAGAGATGATAACAGAGGCCGCCGTTATTGATTAATTTGTAATGCCATTTGTACGTAGGCAATTCAAAAAACGAATTGCTTTTTTATTTATGAGAAGTTCTGTAATCTTTGAGCTTTTCATTAATGTAATTGATCACATCATCGTTAGAAGGATGTTTTCTTAACCAGGTGTAATCCGGTGTATAACGGTAAATAAAATCACGTAGATCATCGCCTTGCAACCTGGTATAATAACCCACTAATTGCGGCGAAAACCTATAATTAACATAAGCCCATTCTTCTGTTTGTTGAAACCTTTTTTCTTCTTTTTTCTTATTGCGATATTTCTTTTTTGTCAACCGGTCAAGGTTAAGTGTAATGCCGAAGCCTTCCATTCGGTTTGAAGCAATAGTATTCAATGTTTGTCCTTGCATTTGCTCAAACGCAGTCCGTCTTTCAATACTGTCCAGTTGATATTTGTTGTATTGCGATTGCACCGTTACACCAGGCAGAATATTACCCGAAGGAGATAAATAAATTGTAAGTGTATCTCCAAAAAGAATGGAGTAGCGCAATGTATCGTAATGATAAGAAGGCGCTGTTATGTAAACAAGATCATTGGGTGCAAGCCTTATTCTAAATAAGCCATTAGCATCAGCCTGAACTTTTGACCTGGTGGAAGAATTGGTTATTGTGCCTTTTATAGGAAAATGTGTTATGCTGTCCCTTACATAACCACTAACCCAGGCTTGCTGGCTATTGGCATGAAATGTAACTACAACAAAAGCCAATGACAACAAAAAAAGCTTGAACATAAAAAATAGTTCAGGCAATGAAAATAAGACAAGAGCCATAGTAACGGGGTTAATACAAGGTTAATAGAGATTGCTCAGGAAGAATTTTTATGCATTTGCTATTGTAGTTGTGTTTGTTAAAAGAAGATGCAATAGCCTGACGGCCGTTTAATAATTACTGCTTCGTAAGTATTTTTAAATAAATTGCAAATCATCTTTGAATCATAATCCTATAAACTTTTCTATTACATGAAATCAGGAATTATCCTACTGTTTCTCCTTGTCTTTCAAACATCGTTTGCGCAGCCGCAAAAAAATACCGTCGCCGTTATTCCCGAACCGGTTTCCATACGCATAACAAGCGGGCAATTTTTGTTGCCTCAAACCATAGTAATAGAAGCACCTGCGCAGCAAGAACTCAAGCAGGTGATCGATGTATTACAAAACAGGTTGCAAACGGCTGCAGCAAAAAAAGTATTGATCAGTAATGCAGCACCTACAGCTGCTATTCATTTACAACTCAATAAAAAAACAGACAATACTATTGGCGCTGAAGGATACAATTTATCTGTAACACCGAAAAGCATTACCATTAAAGCCAATAAACCTGCAGGCTTGTTTTATGGTGCACAAACCTTATTGCAATTGTTGCCAAAAGAAATTGAAAGCGCTACAACTGTTAGTAATGTGCAATGGACATTGCCTGCGGTAGAAATTACCGACTACCCACGTTTTGGATGGAGAGGTTTGATGTTTGATGTATCACGCCACTTTTTTACCAAGAAGGAAGTAATGCAATTCATTGATGATATGGTGCGATATAAATACAACTTGCTTCACCTGCACTTAACCGATGATGAAGGCTGGCGTTTGGAAATAAAGGGCTTGCCTAAATTAACCGAAGTAGGCGCATGGCGAGTAAACAAGGTTGGCTACTTCGGTACTTTTTCTGCACCTACCCCTGACGAACCACGTGACTATGGCGGCTTTTACACGCAAGATGATATTAAAGAAATAGTGCAGTACGCCAAAGAGAGGTTCGTGAACATTTTACCTGAAATAGACGTACCCGGGCACAGTCTTGCAGCCGTTGTTTCTTACCCTGAATTATCATGTACGCCAGAAGCAAAAGACTATGTGGTAAGATCCGGCGAACCTATTATGGATTGGTCGCATGGAGCACCACCCATTGCTTTGGTTGATAACACACTTTGTCCTGCCAATGAAAAAGTATATGAGTTTTTAGATAAAGTGATGACGCAGGTGGCGCAATTATTCCCTTTTGAATATATACACGTAGGCGGTGATGAGTGCCCTAAAAATTACTGGGAGAAAACACCAGCCATTAAAGAACTCATGCAAAAAGAAGGATTGAAATCAATGGAAGAGGTGCAGAGTTATTTTGAAAAAAGACTGGAAAAAATTGTTGAGTCAAAGGGTAAAAAATTCATGGGTTGGGACGAAATACTGGAAGGTGGCCTGGCGCCCAGTGCAGCAGTAATGAGCTGGCGTGGCATGAAAGGTGGCATTGAAGCAGCCAAGATGGGCCACGAAGTAGTAATGAGCCCTACCACCTATGCCTATATTGATTATATGCAGGCCGATCCAATTATTGAGCCTCGTGTGTATGCCACGTTAAGATTAAATAAAGCTTACGAATTTGAGCCTTTGCCCCAAGGTGTCGATCCAAAATACATCAAAGGCGGACAAGCTAATTTGTGGACCGAGCAAATTTATAATATGCGTACCGTTCAATACATGACCTGGCCACGTGGGCTGGCCATTGCAGAATCACTGTGGTCGCCAAAAGAAAAGAAAAACTGGAACAACTTTTTTGGCAGGGCTGAAAAACAATTTGAACGCTTTGACGTAGCAGAAAAAAAATACTCCCGTGCTGTTTACGATCCTATTTTTAACGCAAGCAAAACTGCCGACGGACAATTAAAAATAGAGTTAAGCACAGAACCTGAAGGGCTGGATATTCATTATAGCTTTGATAATTCATTTCCTGACAGATTTTATCCAACATATAAAGAGCCTCTAACGCCGCCTAAAGATGCGGTGATGTTGAAAGTAATTACTTATGAAGGCAAAAAACCTGTGGGCCGCATGATTGCAATGCCGATTGAAGAACTAAAAAACAGGGCAGAGAAAAAGAAATAATTTTGCTTGAACTTAAATAAAATAAGCCGGCGTCCGCTGGCTTATTTTATTTTAAAACCTAGTGTTTTTCTTCAAAAATGCTCTTGGCTATGTTGCATAAACAGAAAAGCGGTACACCTTTAGCAGTAACCTCGCTTGCAACCAGTATGTAAAAACATTTTAACAAATTGCAACAAAACTTCTGCAGATTATTTTGGTCTGCTACAATCAACGGATGTAAAATTTATAAACATGAAAAAAATTGCTCTACCCTTATTATTTGCGTTTGTACTGCCAACTACCTTTTCGTGCAACAGTTCGCTTTTTGGAAACTATTCTTTAAATGAAGCCGATGCAGCATCTGCCATACGGCAGTTATTAGAGATAGGTGCAAAGGACGGCTCTCTTACAGGCTCCTTCAGCAAAGAAACGATCATGTCCACGCTGTTTCCGCCTGCACTTCAAAAAACATTGAATACTTTAAACCAATTGGGACTTACAAACGAAATTGACCGCTTTACTACTACATTGGGTACAGCTGCTGAAAAAACGGCCACTACTTCTGTTCCCATTTTTGTAAGTGGTATCAATAACATAAAGTTTACCGATGCCATAAGCATTATCAAAAATGGCGGCACTTCGGCTACAGATTATTTGAGAAGCTCTATTGGCGATAGCCTGCGCCGGGCTATTACACCAACTATGAAGGCAGCACTTGATGAATATAAATTGAATGATCAGTGGGAAAAGATTATAAAGCCTGCACAAGCATTGGCTGGCAATAAACTTAACCTGGATCTGCCAAATCTTATGGCTGGCCTTGTTAGCGAAAAGATGTTTGAACAAATGGCTGAAAAAGAAAAAGACATACGTACTAATGCCTCTGCCCGCACTACTACTTTACTGCAGAAAGTTTTTTCAAGAAACTGGAATTAGATCTTCAATAGTAAAAAAACTTTTTTGAAGGATTGCTAACAAACTCATCCTTGAAAAAACTGTTAAGTAAAAAATCGCCTTCCCCTTTAACACTTTTACAGTCCGACTGGCACGGTGTTGGCAAAATAGAGGTTATGAAAAAAAATTTACCACTTAAACTAAGTACCATGAAAAAATTATTATTCGCTTTACCGCTTGCTGCTATCCTTGTGGTAGCTTGCAACAGTAAGCCCCAAACAAGCTCGGAAGATGTGGCCCGAAAAGTAGCCGACTCGTTACGTTTAGCTGCTGATACAGCAGGATTGGCACAATTCCAGGCCTGGCGGGCACAAAATGAAATGACCAACCCTAATCAATATGGACAAAGCCAGCAATTAGTAGCTGCTACGCCTGCTGCAAGAACGTCTACATCTACACGCAGAAGTTCTTCTTCAAGAAGCAGTTCCTCAGGTGGCACAATGAGTTCGTCTTCTTCTAACACAGCAAAAGCTACACAGAAAAAAGGCTGGAGCAAGGCTGCAAAAGGTGCCGTTATTGGCGGAGTAGCCGGTGCTGCGGGTGGCGCAATTATCAACAAACGAAATCGTGTAGTAGGTGGCGTTGTTGGCGGTGTTCTTGGCGCAGGCGTAGGGTATGGTATTGGCCGTCACATGGATAAAAAAGATGGCCGCTATTAATCAATAGATTTAATAAATAAAAAAGGATTGCGGTCTGCAATCCTTTTTTATTTTAATCATTTTCATTAAACTCAATACAGCACCGTCACAGTCCCTTTTTTAATAATTGGCTGCCCCATTTCGCATTGCATTTCGGCAAAATAAACATACGAGCCGGGCGGCACAATTAACCCTTTAAACTTTCCATCCCATGCAGCTGCTTTATCGTCTATATTAAAGTTTTTGCGTTCAAAAATAATTTCTCCCCAGCGGTTATAAATAAGCAGCGATTTAATGATGCTGATGCCTTTCCCTTTAATATAGAACAAATCGTTTTTGCCATCATTATTGGGCGTAAAACTATTAGGAATGAACACAAAGTTCTCTGAACATGCAAGCTTTACCGACACCGTATCTGCGGCCGTGCATCCATATTGATTTTTTACCGTAACGATATAATCGATGGGAGTTCTTGGCTGTGCTATAGGAGAAGGGCAATTGGTGCAACTCAAATATAAATCAGGCGACCAAAACCACTTGGCTACATCGGAGCTTGCCGTAGCTGTTAACTGATGCGATTCAGCCGCCAGCATTTGCACATCCTGTTCGGCTTTTACGTACGGCAATGGCTTAACTGCTACTTTAATGGTTGCTGTATCTCTAAAACAATTATAAGCATCCCGCCCAACTACAGTATAAGCAATATCAAAAGAAGGCGATGCTACAGGATTATTTATTTTGGTATTATTTAAGCCGCTTGTGTTATTGATCCATTGATAGGCATTAGCACCCTGCACATTTAACTGGACACTATTATCCTTGCAAACGAACGTATCCTGAACTGTTATTAAACGCAATGGCTGCACCACAGTTAGTTGAATAGAATCCATTTTTTTACAGCCAAACTCGTTTGCTACTTCTACCGAATACATTGTGCTTTGAACAGGATTTGCCAATGGCGAGGCAATCGCTGCATTGCTTAATCCCCTTGTGGGTTTCCATATATAATTCTTCCCTCCCGTCGCATTTAATTGTACAGATTCGCCAAGACATACAATGTTTTTAGATGCTGATAAATTAACAACAGGATTAGGATGCACGATCAATTGTTGTACAGCAGTATCGTAACAACCATTGTATTTTACTACCAATTGTATGTTGTAAGTGCCTGCATCATTGAATGTCTGTGCAGCAGGTCTTTGCACATTACCCGTATTCCCGTTGCCAAATGTCCATAACCACTCCGAAGGTGACATGCTTGCATTGCCGGTGAAGGTTGTACTTGACCCGGCACATAATTCTGTTGAGCCATTGATGCTTGCCTTTGCTTTTTTGTACACTGTTATTTGTTGTGCAACCTCTTTCGTGCACCCAAAAGGAGAGGTAACCCTGAGTTTTACAGTGTATGTTCCTGGCTTGATGAAATTGAAAATGGCATTCCTGGTATTGGCCGTGTCTTTGGCGTTTCCGGTTCCAAAATCCCAATGATAAACCAGCGGTTGCTGCACTGCATCAGCTGCGATGCTCTTTATATCAGGTGTAAAAAATATTTTCGCAGAATCGCAAATAGGTGACGGCATCTCATTCATAATAACCGATAAGCTATCAATAACTATTTTATCAGGAAGTGTTGTTGCTGAAGTGCAGCCCTTGTCGTCTTTGACTATCAGCTTTGGTTGATAAACACCTGGTGTTAGATATTGGTGCGAAGAAGAAGTAGCGGTACCATTTTTAATAGTGCCATCGCCAAAATCCCACAAATAATTATTCGAATTGATGGTGGCAGCAAGTAAGCCCACCTGTTGCGATATACATCCGTGCAAAACATCAGCCTTTATTTGTGCACCTGGCTGGCTGATGATTACAGAATCTTTATAAGTGCCGGTAAGCCCATTGTTTCCATAAGTATATAAAGTGATTTTATACACACCCGGATTGTAATACGTATGTGACGGACGATACTGGTCATTGATGATGGTACCATCGCCAAAATCCCAAACAAGCTTTGTATACCCTACTGAAAGATTAGTGATACTAACAATTGCCGGCGGACAAGAACCGGCAGCAATATAATTTGTATAAAAACTGAAGGCCGTGTTGAAATCTTTTACAGTTATAGTTTGCAAGGCTGTATCAGCACAGGAAATAGAAGCATCTTTGGCAATAAGCTTAACCGTATTAACGCCAGCTTTTGTGTAAGTGTGCTGGCCGTAGTAATCGGACGACGTTGTTCCATCACCATATTGCCAGGTGTAATCAACACTATTGCTGTACCACGAAACTGTATTATTATAAAAAGTAACGGTTGTATTTAACGGCACATTAGGCACATACAAACCCGAAGCATAAAATGCTGCTTTAGGACCTTTGGCACTTACAAAATAACTAAATGAAGAAGAGCAGCCGCTTGCATCTGTAACCACTAACCTCACATTATAATTACCCGGGTCTTTATACAAATGTTCTACTTTGACTGATGATGTAAGCGTTGCTGTAGCGCCATCACCAAAATCCCACTGCCAGCGAACAAGGGGTGTATTGGTTACCGTTTTCGATGTATCCTGAAATATGATTGCAGATTTATAACAACCTTCATTGTTCAATACTTTAAACCCCGCAACCGGGCCATTTACTTTTAGGTTAATATAGTTAGTAGTATCAGAGCATCCGTTTCTGTTAATGATGGCTCTCATTTTGGTTACACCGGCCGAAAAATTATTCAGCGTAGATGTATAATTAGTGTAGTCCCACTGGTAATTAGATATGCCTCCTGTAAATGGTGCACCATTATTATACTCATACTTTTCGAGGTAATACTGTCCCCACCTTGAATTGTTAAATGGGTTGGTTTCCAGGTTAGAAATTTGTACGTTCAAGTAGTCATTACTACATAACTCCGTTTTGTTGGCAGTAAGCAAAGGGTTTTGCTTAAGCAATACACTCACAATCACTGAGCTGGCTAAGGCGCAATTGGCCGAAGTACCTCTTAATACAACGGTATAAGTTCCTGTTTTCTTATAAGTGTGTTTTACAATATGCTGGCTGGTATCATAAGGAATTACAGTGCCATCGCCAAAATCCCATGTGCCGCTGTTGATGCGTAAAGAACGCTGATCGAAGGTGACGGTGCCTCTTGTGCCATCGCAGGTGTTTTCCGCTTTTGTGATGTTAACGGCAGAAGGCAATACATTGGCATAAACTGTTTTTACAACTGTATCAGCACAATGCCCAATGTGATTGATGAATGTAACATTATATTTTCCCGTATCTGCATAAACATGTTCGGGGTAAGAGCCATAACCATTAAAATTATTATCACCAAAATTCCACTCCCAACCATCAGAAAAAAAAGAAGCATCTCTGAATTGCAGATTCAGCGAGTTGTCACAAGGAAAAGAATAAGTAAAATCAGCTTTAGGCTTTGCATACACTCTTGCATAATACGTGGCAACTCCTTTGCAACCGCTTTCCGTAATATAATTCAGGGTAATATTATAGCCGCCAACAGTATTGTACAAATGCTCCGGCGATGCTTCGGTAGAGGTACTGCCATCACCAAAGTTCCACAAGTACGCTGTTAGCGGTTGATTGCTATAAGTTGATAATTTGATCTTTAAAGAGTCACAATCATAATAACCTCTCAAACTGCTTGAAGAAACTAAATTGATTGATACTGAAGGTTTGTAAACACTTACTGTTTTATAAACGGTTCTGCTACACCCCGCCGCATTAAAAACCGTTAGCCAAATATTATAATTGCCATCGTAAGAAAAATTATAAGAAGTATTACGTTGGCTTGAAAAAACGTTGTTATAACTGTAATCCGTACGCCACTCCCACTTCACCGTTCCGGGTGTAGTATCTTTGAACTGCACCGTTACAGGCGATCCGCAAACACCTCCATAGTCTGTTATAAAACCTTTAGGGTCAGGAAGGTCATTCACAGTTATTTCTTTGGTTACTGTTTCTTTACATGTACCAAATGTGTTGGTCAATTTTATAGCGTACGTCCCTGCAGCAGTATAGCCATGGCCAACTTCTTTCCAATAGCCATTTGAACCATCACCAAATTCCCAGAAGCTATTGCCAGGTTCTACATCGCTTTTAGATTTGAAAGTATAATAACCTTCTTTACACAACAGCCCAGGTGCTTCCACTGCACTGTTGAAGTTCACTAAATCTTTTACTACTACTGTTTTTGAAACCGTGTCTTTGCAAGCATCATACGTGTTGATCAAACTGACATTGTACGTTCCGGCATTATTATAAATATGCGTAGTGCTGCTGTAAGAGTTTAGCGAAGAGCCATCACCAAACTTCCATAAGCTGCTGGATGGATACAAATAACTCGTACCATTAAAACTTAACTCCCTGCAAAGCGGACGATAGCTAAAGTCTGTATTAAAATAAGCAGCATTAACCGAAACCGGATAGCTGGTTGCAGTGCATCCGTCAGTATTGGAAACGGTAACTGTTACAGGATAAACGGCCTTTTTGGTAAAGTTGTGAGATGGGTTTTTTTGATCCGAAGTAGTGCCGTCACCAAAATTCCATTTGTATAACAAAGTTCCCGGCCCTGTACTTGTATTTGTAAATTGAACTGCATCAGACAGAAAACATAAAACTGTTTTATCTGCTGTAAAAGCAGGATTCATACTACCGAGAATTTCTATTGCATTGGTTTTGGTAGTGCTGTTAGTACAACCATAACTGTTTGTGACGGTGAGGCTAACCGTTGGCTTTTGCTCAGCAGTATAATAATGACTTATTGAGGAACCATAACCTTGCTGTGTAATGCCATCTCCATAATCCCAGAAATAATTCATAATGCTACCATCTCCGGCTGTGGAGGTAGAAGTAAAACTTGCAGCAGCAGGCAGACAAACTTTTGCAGCCGGAATTGAAAAGTCGGCAGTCGGTTTTTTATATACAGTAACCGTTGTCGACTTGGAAGAGGTTTTTGTACCGTCAGTTACTGTCAGTGTTACAGTATAAATTTTTTCATCAGTATAAATGGCGCCGGGATTGGCCAAAGCCGAAGTATTTCCATTACCGAAATCCCAGTGATATAGAGCAGCAGCAGAGGCGCCAAAAGTTGTATTAGTAAAAGAAACGGTTAAAGGCGAACAGCCACCTTGCTTACTTATATAAAAGTCAGCCACCAATTGGGCCTGAGCAGTAACTCCTACAAAAAACAAAATAGTAAAACAGAAAAATCCTTTCTTCAAAACAGTTAGTTGGTTCATACGGCTTTCAAACGCGCTGCAATTTTTTGTAAGCAGGCTGCAGTGGCGTGAAAGATAAATGCAGAAAATAGTATTTGCAATAATGACACCGCTTGTTTTAGAAAAACATGCCTGCACTTACAAAATAAACAACAATGATAAAGGGAAATACTTATTCTAAGAATCAGTTATCCTGGCTTTGAAGGGATGCCGCTTCAGACGATGTGGTTTGATCATCGTTTTTCTTCTTCTTTTTAAACAATCCTCTAAAGATGCCCTTCTTTTTTTCTGTTGGTTCTTCAGCAATTATTTTAGGTTGCGGCGCTGCTGCTTTCGGTTGTTCAAGATGCGGAGTTTCAATTAGCGGCACTAATACTTCCTCATCTTTTACCGGAGCTTTCACCTCTTTCATAATGGTTGCTAACGAAGCTTTGGCAGCAGAAGCCTTTGTTGGTTTTATAACGGGCTTTTTTCTTTCTGGGGTGGCTATGACCAAGGCAGCTGTATCAGTGAAGGTAGAATCTGCACCCGGCTCTTTATACGTTACAATATGCACTGCAGGCTTAGCAGATTTTGCTGCGTGATGATCAAAACTCACGGCCCGCACAGCGGCTTCAGGTAATATTTGCTCTTTTGCACCCAGGTATTTTTTTCCCCCATATACGCCACCGGCTACCATCAGCATCACTAAAGCTGCAGAAATCCACTCGTAAGCATTCACCTCTTTTTTCTGGTAACGTGAGACGTTAGGATATTTTTCTTCGATGCTATTGAACGTGCCCAAATAAATCCTGTCGTTTGTAAACGTAGTAGGAAAGCAATGACTCGGCTTAAAGGAAGATATTTTTTTACGCAATTCTTCTGCTCTTTGTTCAATCTCATCATCAATGGAAGAACCTATTATTTCGCCACCTGGTTTTTCATTTAAACTCCGATCAAAATAATTTTTCAGCTCTTTTATCTCTGTGGGATGTGACCAGGCAAAACTCTCACCTTCTACCCACACAAGGTCGTGAACATTTATTTGTTGTTGCAATAATTCATCAACCGTGTATGGGCCCGTTTGTTGATTGTTGCGCAGAAGCAAATACACCTTTTGCATAACACACTGTTTTATCTTTCAACGGCAAGGCTATTAAGGAATCATAGGCAGCGGAGGTGACTAATCCTTTTCAATTTGTAAATAATAAAGCTAATTCTGTGCCTGATTACAAAATTAGAAAAAACCTTATAGAAACAGCATTTCACTATTTACAATCTTGTATTCTGTTGGCAACTTCCGTAGCCCTATTTATTTACCGTTTAATTAGAAGGAAATAGCATGATAGAAGCCACATGCAGTTCATTCATCCAATTCCTCAAATCATTGCAGAGCTTGTAGATTTTTGCGGTTCGATGTTCCATCTTTAAGATATTAATCGAAATAATGAAGAAGTATCACGTAGAAACAGAACGTCTGTTTCTCCATCCATTAACTTATGAGCAGTTAAAATTGTACCTGCAAAACGATGGATTGCTGGAAAAAGAATTAGAGATTCAATGGATTTCGAGAGACATTCATCCCGAGCTAAAGCAGGCATTGGAAAATACTTTGCTGCCGTCGTTGGCCTGCAATGACAACTATCATTTTTTCACGCTTTGGACCATGATCAGTAAAGAACACAATTGCATGGTTGGAGACCTATGCTTTAAAGGTGCACCTTGCGAAAATGGCAGCGTGGAAATTGGATACGGCATTTATCCAGCCTTTGAAAAACGCGGCTATATTACTGAAGCAGTAAAAGTGCTATGCCATTGGGCCTTACAGCAAAAATATGTTCGTTCGGTAAAGGCGGAAACAGGCAAAGAAAACATTGCATCACAAAAAGTGTTGCAAAAAAGTGGTTTTGTTTTTATGGGAGAAAAAAATGGTGCTCGGCAATGGCAGTTAAAGATTGGAAGCTGTGTATGAGCGTAGACCGTTGTTAATTCAAAAATTTCCGCGGCAAAATTGCTCAATAAAAAACAGCATACCTCTAACTGCTTTGTTGTATTGGCAGCACAATTATAAATGTTGCCCCTTCGTTAAAAGCACCCGTAGCTGATATAGTTCCATTATGTCTTTGAACAATTTTTTGACACAGCGATAACCCCAACCCTGTGCCCTCATATTTGTCTTTTGAATTAAGGCGGGCAAAGGTTTTAAAAATTTTTTCTGCATGCGCCTGGTCAAAGCCAATACCATTATCCGTTACTGAAATTTGCACATAATCTTTGTTTGGTAAACCCTGCGCCTGATCGGGTTCGCTACCCTTTATTTGCTTACATGAAATATTGACCTGGGGCACTACATTGCTTCGTGAAAATTTCAGCGAGTTATTAATAAGATTATAGAACAACTGGTATAGTAAAATGGCCGAGCCTTCGATAACCGGTAAATTGTTGTGCCGGATTACAGCCTGCTTTTGATGAATAATCACTTCAAGATCACCTTCTATATGCAATAGCAACTCATTCAAATTTACAGGTTCTACTACCTGCTCCGTGGCGCCCAACATAGAATAACCTAACACGCCATCAATCATGCTTGACATGCGTGTGGCCGCCGAATCCATCTTTTCTAAAAAAGATTTTGCTTTCTCTGGCAGTATTTCGCCAAACTCGTCGCTTAGCCGGCTGCCGTAAGTTTTGATCTTGCGCAATGGCTCTTTCAAATCGTGACTGGCCACGTGAGCAAATTGCTGCAAGTCTTCGTTAGACCGGCGCAGTTCTTCTGTTTGTTTTTGCAATGCAATATTCAAGCGGCTTAGCTCTGTAGTACGCTCCTGTACTTGTTGTTTCAATAAAACAGAAACATCTTTAAAATGCTGTATGTCCGAAGCAGCACCAATCCATTTCATTGCAACGCCTTCTTTATTCTTCAAAGGTTGTATGTTGCAAAAAAACCACCGGTATTCACCGGCATTTTTAGTTTTCAACCTGTATTCAGCATGAAAAGCATTACCGTTCTGTAATGCTTCTTTCCACTTATCTCTTATCGGTTGCACATCATCGGGATGCATCATTTGCAACCTGTTGCGCAAGCCTTCTTCAGTAGTTTGCCCTGTTATATTATACCATTGATCGTTCAGGTATTCAAGTTGGCCACCGCTGCCATTCAACCATACTATTTGCGGAATGGTATTGGTAAGCACCCTAAAACGTTCTTCACTTTCTTTCAACAACTGCGCTGCCTTATACTGTTCTGTAATGTCTTTATTCACCGCAACGCCACCAATATGTTTTCCATTTTTATCAGTTACTTTGGCAATAGATGCAAGAATGGAAATTGTTTCTCCATCTTTTCTTTTTTGCAGCACTTCGCCCTGCCATTGCTCCTTGGCATCAAGTTCCCGAAGCCATGCCTTTTCATCTTGGCTAATTAAAAATTGGGTGTGAAGAACTTGCTGAGCTGGTTTTCCAATAACTTCTTCTTTTGTCCATCCATAAATTCTTTCAGCGCCTTTGTTCCAATTAATGATCGTATGATTAATATCAGTTCCAATTACAGCGTCGGCAATATTTTGCGTAAGCGTTGCCAGATATTGCAGTTTTTCCTGTGCTTCTTTTTGTTCGGTTACATCCTGCATAATGCCAATGACACGGTGGGGTTTGCCGGCATCATTGACGATAACCCTTCCTATCGACTGTATCCAGCACCATTGCGCTACATTTTTCTTAAAGACACGGTACTCCATACTAAAAGTTTCTTCTTTACCACGGTCAAGTGCTTCTTGCATGGCATTGGCAACTCTTTGCACATCGTCGGGGTGAATGGTTTCGCGATGCATTTCGAAAGGCTTGTCCATTTCAGGCCCAAAGCCACGGATCTTTTTAGCTACATCCGATAAGAAAAAATTTTTTGTAGAAGGATCAAATTCCCACGTGCCTATTTCGGTAGCCTCAAGCGCCGTACGCCATCTTTCCTCTGCTTTTTTTATTTTTTCTTCAAGTAATTTTTGTTCGTGAATGTCGGTGGCTGTACCAAACCAGTTAACCACTTCGTTTCTATTATTTTTTTGTGGAAAGGCACGACTTAAATGCCACCGGAAAGAACCATCCTTCATTTGTACACGGTGTTCCTTTTCGTAAATGCCACCAGTTAATACAGCCTTTTCCCACGCTTTCGCAGTCTGCTCCTGATCGCCATCGTGCAAAAGGCCAGCCCAGCTCCAGGCGCCGTCTGCTCCCCGGTAAGCTCCCGCAAATTCCTGCACCCGGCTATTGTAGTAAATAACTTCGCCATTGGCTTTGGCTATCCATACCAATTGAGGCATAGCATCGGCCAGCAGGCTTATTTGATGATAGCTTTCTTCAAAAAAAAGTTGAGGTAGGATAGCCTGGTTTCCTGGTGTAAGCGAAGCGTTCATAATAGTTGAAACAAATGATGGTTTGGCCTTTCAAATTACTGCTTCTGCAGCAATTATAGACAAGCGATTTTTTAATGGCTACGAATCTAAACCAACAAATGGTGCAAAAGCCTGTTTTTCGATAAAGAGCTTTGCCTTTCCGGCCAGTTTGCCACTATTTACTGTGTTTCTCATCAAAGCAATTCATTCGTTGAATTTGTCAAATCATGCATTATTGCATCGCTATTGTGTTCACAGGGGGCCATCTTTACAGTCTTAATAAAAGTTATGCAACAAAAGGTTTTAAAAATAGGATGGTTTCAACTACGCATTGCGGGTGGGTTATTAGCGCTTGCTTTAGCCGTAGCGTTTTTGTTATCGTTCACCACCAAAAAAGCTTTTGCCGATGTATGGCAGCAGTTAGGCCTCAGCAAGGAAAAAGGCATGAAGAATATAAAGGAAAGTTTTATGAGCGGCTGGTTTCATTATTATGGCGCAGAGAAAGCTAAAAATATCTTAGGTGGAGATCGTATTGCAATTGCCAAAGACCTGATGAATTATGCCAAACAACAGATAAGCAGCGAAGCTTTTAAAAAACAATACGATTTGCAGCGCAAAAATGCAAAACCCGTTGAGTACATTACAAACAGCAAAAGCAAGGAAGAAATACGTAAAGAAAAAATTGACGAAACAGAAAAGTCGATAAAAGAAACTGAAGCTAATTTAAAAACTATGAAACCCGAGATGGCAAAGACTTTGCAGCCGGTTCTCGATATGTTGAAAAACAACTTAAAAGATTATAAAGACCCTAACAGCAAAATGATAGTCCTGTTTTACGAAAGCGAAAAAATGAATGCTGAAAGCAACGCAAGGTCTTATGAACAAAGTGTAAAAAATTGGGAAGATGAATATCCTGCTGATTATAAAAACCTGGTAAAACGACGTTTGCAAAAATTTATTGACCTTGCAAAAACTGTTGATTTCTCTGCCGAATTAAAACTTGTAAATGGAAAAAAGAAATTTGTAAACCCTTCTTATGAAGCCAAAGCGTACGACTGGAAACAAATTTTCAGAGCCGGCAAAGAAGTGATATATCCTGCCATAACCTTTGCCGAGCAATGGATTAACGAATTAAATTAAAATTTTCACCCAGCCATAACCAGGTATAAGCGGCTTTCAGCAATGAAGCCGCTTTTCTATGGGTTCTAACCAACAGCCGTTACATTTTTTTACTTCCAATCCTACAACATCAATTTCATTCCATTGCATATGCCTTAACAAGTACGGGGTTGCTTGCGTCGTGGTATTGCATTTGCATATTCGTATGATCGGCATTGCTATCAGTTTGAAGAAATTATGCAAAAAATATATTTTACCCGCATCGGCAAAAAAAAGCCATTAAACTCTATTAAAAGGATCTGGATCGTGTGTCTTTTCCTTTTTATTTCTTATTCATCCAAAGCTTATTCGGTGCTTACGCACCAGGCTTTAATTGACGCCAACTGGAAAGCAGTGCTGCTTCCTTTGTTGCAAAAAAAATACCCAGCCGCTTCGGCGGAGCAATTGAAAACAGCAAAAGCTTATGCTTATGGCGGCGCCGTTGCTCCCGACATGGGCTATTTTCCCTATGGCAGTAAGCTATTTACCAATCTTGTGCATTATGTACGCAGCGGAGATTTTGTGGAGTCTCTGTTTGATGAAGCGCAAAACATGAACGACTACGCTTTTGCTTTAGGCGTTTTGTGCCACTATATGGCCGATACTTATGGCCATCCTTTAGGTGTAAATAAAAGTGTTCCGCTTGAATATCCCAAAATGAAAAAGAAGTTTGGCACCATCGTTACTTATGCCGAAAACAAGATTTCTCATATACGAACTGAATTTGGTTTTGATGTGCTGCAAACAGCAAGAGGAAATTATGCTTCTGACAGCTATCACGATTTTATAGGCTTTGCTGTTGCCGATACGCTTTTGGGAAAAGCTGTTTTAAAAACATATGGATTAAGCCTAAATGAATTGTTTGCCAATCTTCCCTTGGCTATTGGTACATTCCGATGGGCTGTGCGAAATGTTTTTCCTACTATTACCAAAACAGCATGGGCATTGAAGCGTACCGAAATAGAAAAAGCCCAACCTGGAATTACGGCCCGTAAATTTATTTACAGCATGAAAAGAAAACAGTACAACGCGGAGTTTGGCAACAAGCGAACCAAACCCGATTTTTTTTCTTTTCTTTTATCGTCATTAATACAGTTTTTACCCAAGGTTGGCCCTTTGCGTGCATTGAACTTTGAAGTACCTGACCCCGAAGTAGAAAAGATTTTTATTCAGAGCTTTGATACCGTATCAAAAAAATATGTGCAGGTTTTAAAAAACAATGTGACTAATATCAATCTTGCTAATAAAGATTTCGATACAGGAAAGCCAACACAATTGGGCGAATATCCTTTATGTGATGAAACTTATAAAGAGCTTTTGTTCAAGCTGAAAGACGACGGATTTACATCCGTATCCGACTTGTTAAAAAATAACATCATTAATTTTTATGCTACTGATACAGGCGGTGCAAAAACCAATTCAAAAGATTGGCCGCAGATAAATGAAGCATTGACAGCGTTAAAAAGCGCAAAAATAAATTAGTGTCGTGTTAAGCATCGTAGCGAAAAATGCTAATGCTATGCTGAACACACAAATTTTTCAACGCTGAAAAATCAGGAAACAACAGCCTCATTGGTTTTGTCGAATAATACGGTTTGTGTAGGAAAGGCAAATTCAATTTGCGCTTTTTCAAATTGAATAAATAGCTGCAGGTTGATATTCTGCTGTATATCCATGTATTGATTATAATCAGCCGACAGCACATAGTATACTGTTTCAAAATCGAGGCTGTAAGCGCCGAACGATAAGAAATGTGCCCGGTCAAACTGTGTAAGCTTTTGCGCTTCAATGGCGTTTTTCACCATTGCCGGTATTTGCTGAAGCTTGCCGGGCGGTGTATTATAAACAACGCCAAATTTAAAAACAACTCTCCGGCGCTCCATTCGCTTATAATTATGTACTCTCGAATTGGTAAGATCGGTATTGGAACAAACCAATTGTTCTCCTCCCAATGTTCTCAACCTTGTTGTTTTAATACCGATGTATTCAACTGTTCCCATTTTATCATCTACGATAATAAAATCGCCAATTTCAAAAGGCTTGTCAAAGAAAATAACAAGATAGCTGAACAGGTCACCCAATATAGTTTGAGCTGCCAGTGCAATAGCAATACCACCAATTCCTAAACCCGTGATAATGGTGGTAATGTCATAACCAAGATTGTCAACCAAAAAAACCAGCGCCACCATCCATACGATGCTTTTAACGATAATAAGAATGCCACGGGCCTGTTTTTTCCTGGTTTCTTGCTCTGCCTGGCTGCGTATAAAATTTTCAACGAAATAGCTGACAACAGAGGTGATGATGCGCACAACAAAAAATGTGCTGACCACCATAATAGCGATGCGCATGAACTGCGCTCCTTTCCCACTCATCTTAAGATAATGCAGGCCAAAGTAGATGGCCAGGCAATAAAGGATGGGCATTATACAGCTTTGCACAACAGCCACAACAAAGTCATCAAAAGTATTGGTAGAATTTTTTGAAAGTTTTTTGAGGCGTGTTAAAACCACATACTGAAATACTCTCAACAGCAAAATTGAAAGCACAATGGCTATCGCCGCAATGACCCAGTCGCGAATCGCATTGCCCCAAAATAGTTTGTCCCAAAATGAATCCATGATAAAAATTTAAGCGTAAAGACAGCCGTTCAGAATGATTGATGCTCCTTTCCAAATAATGAAATGAGAGATGAGTGATCAGTAATGAGGATCTTCTGAATAACTGCTATGGAAAAGCATTACACAACCTCTTTACTCATCATTCATTACTCATTGGTATTAGCAGCTATGCAAAAGTAAAACAACAGCAAAGGGCCGAAGCTGATTAGAAGTTTTCTAATAAATTTTTAATGGCTTTTTAATGTATAAAAGGACACTACAATAGCAATCAAAACAATAAATTTTTGTCACCTATGTCTGCGGCAACTTGTTGTACCTGGATTTCATGCGCCAGCTTTAATTCATAAAAATCAGTACGCCTGTCTTTTAAATTGCGAACACTTCCATAAGAATGCAGTTCATCAAGCAATGAAAGATCAACATCTGAAATCAAAATCATTTCTGTGTTTTGTGTGGCCTCGCTTTTAACGCCGTTAGAAGGAAAGGCAAAATCACAAGGCGTAAATACTGCAGATTGCGAATATTGAATATCCATGTTTTCTACCTTGGGCAAATTGCCAACGCTGCCTGTTATAGCCACGTAACATTCATTTTCAATGGCTCTCGCCTGCGCACAACACCGCACCCGCATGTACGCATTTTGCGTATCGGTTAAAAAAGGAACAAATAATATTTGCATGCCTTGTTCGGCCAACAGCCGCGACAATTCTGGAAATTCCACGTCATAGCAAATAAGTATTCCTATTTTACCTGAGTCAGTGTCATATACCTTTAAATAGTCGCCGCCTTTTATTCCCCAGTGACCTGCTTCATCTGGTGTAATGTGTATCTTTTCATACCTGTCAATTTTTCCATTGCGATGGCATAAAAACCCAATATTTTTTAAGCGATTATCCTCGATACTGGGAAGGCTGCCCGTAATAATATTAACGTTATAGCGTATAGCCATTTGCAGAAAACGTTCTTTGATTTCGGGTGTGTATTCTGCCAGCTTTCGCATAGCTTCTGCTTCGGAGAGATCATTGAACCTTGCCAGCAAAGGGCCATTGAATAATTCGGGCAATAAAGCAAAATCACT
>JBQCJM010000096.1:0-4864 GCA_051952715.1 Flavisolibacter sp. | reverse complement strand
AATGCAATAACAGCTATTACTATTAAAATGTGAATGAGCCCACCTGCGCCCCAAGCAAACACACCTAACAACCAACCTATGATCAATATTACTGCGACTATATAAAGTAGACTTCTCATTATTAATTTGTTTAGCTCTGTTTATAATTAGAAAAAATATTGCCAATGATGGTTTCGTTTTAAAACATTCTTTTTTTGTAGAAGAAAGAAAAACAGAGTAGTTTTCTGTGTACAAAACTCCCCATGGTAAATATAAACCCGGTAGCTGCCATTTAGTAGTTAGCAATAATCAGAAGTCACGCTTTATTCTTGTAGTAAAACATTAAATTCACCGCGGCAGTTGCTGATGATAAAAAGAAAGGAATGAAACAATTAGTAAAAGTATTTCGGTTGTTGGGCAATGCGGGCAATTCTTTTTTAGAAGACCAGGGATTTAAACTAAGTGCTTCTTTAAGCTATTATGCCGTGTTTGCGCTTGGACCTTTACTGATCATCATTATTTCCTTAGCAGGGATTTTCTTTGGCCGAGAGGCGGTGGAGGGTAGAATTTATCACGAGATCAACGGCCTGGTGGGCAGCCAGGTAGCTATGCAGGTGCAGGATATCATTACCAATATTGAACACTCGCATGCAACCACCATAGGTGCTATTATTGGCGGCGTTGTATTGATTGTTGGTGCTACAGGCGTTTTTACAGAAATGCAGGGTTCTATAAATTTTATATGGTCTGTAAAAGCAAAGCCTAAAAAAGGATGGCTGAAATATCTCATCAACCGGCTGATATCTTTTTCGTTAATATTAGGTTTGGGATTCCTTTTACTGGTTTCATTGATCGTCAACCTACTTCTCAATTTATTAAGCGACAGGTTAATTAAACATTTCCCGAACTACACTGTATCCTTATTCCAGTTTATTAATGTTGCCATCATACTTATTGTCATTACTGGTTTATTTGCCGTAATTTTTAAAGTGTTGCCGGATGCTGTTATTTCATGGAAAGATGCATTGATTGGGGCTGCATTAACAGCCGCACTTTTCTTGTTCGGCAAGTTTTTAATTGGAATATACCTAGGAAAGCTAAACCTGGGTATTACTTATGGCACTGCAGCTTCCATTGTTATTATTCTTACCTGGATTTACTACTCATCGCTCATCCTTTATTTTGGGGCAGAGTTTACCAAAGTATATGCATTGAATGCAGGCGAAGGCATTCGGCCCAAGCAAACAGCTGTATTTATTGTTAAACAGGAAGCTAAAGAGATCCCGTTATCAAGACTTGATTAATAAAAATTTGCAAAAGCTTTAGGCAAACACAAAGGCTTGACCTAACTTCTTGCAACTTAATTAAGTGCTGGCAGATGACTTATTTTTTACTGTCATTGGAACTTAACAATAGAGTAAAACATCATATTTCTAACCAACACTTATTACTTCATTGTATATTGATAACTGGCCTCTTCAGTTTGGTAAATGGCACAAATTTTTAATCGTTCAAAAAGTGATTATGGTAAAAGCTTGGTAGATGATCATTTAAAACAGGTATATGAGAAACGTTAAACATCCAAATTTCATTTTAGGCATTATCAGCCTGCTTTTAATTTTTATAGGCGTTGGTATGCGGGCCAATGGCTATAACAGCGGTGACTATGTCTTAATTTTTAGCTTCCTATTGGCTGGCATAAACTGGATATGGAGTATAATAGATGTATTTAAAGATTTCAGGGTTAATTCAAGTTCTGAAAACCGGCTCCTCTGGATTATCCTGGTGATAGTATTACCGGTTATTGGTGGAACATTTTATTATGCTATGAGCAAGACGGTAAGAATTTAATGCAACAGCGAGTTGGCAGGTCCATGGCTGCTTCTTTAATTTAACAAGCGGGGATATCTAAACCGTATCGGATTACGCAGCCGGAAACGTAATTGTAAATGTTGTTCCCTTTCCCACTACTGAAATCACGTCAATATTTGCTTTATGCGATTGCAAAATATTTAAAGCAGCCGCAAGCCCCAATCCCATTCCGTTTCGTTTGGAAGTAAAGTAAGGCTCAAATAACCTTGAAATATTTTCTTCAGGAATGCCACAGCCATTATCCCTGATAGATACTACGTGCCTGTCTTTCAATTTGTCAATAACAATATATAATTCTCCTGTACCACTTGGTACTGCCTCTACTGCATTGATGATAATATTTAAAAAGGCGATCTTTAATTTTTCTTTGTTAGCCATTACATCGCAAGGGTCATTAGCATATTTTATTTGCATGTTTACATGTTGCAGTGTAATACGATCTAATGCTTCCGCAATGCTTTCATCCATAATCGACTGCAAAGTGCATTTGTCAAATACAAGATCAGTTGGTCGCGATGTATCAAGCAACTCGGTAATAATGTCGCCTATACGCTTGCTGTTTCTTTGAACAATGTCTAAAAACAATTGCGATTCTTCATTCTCATCTCCGTTCTGCATTAACTGCTCTACCGACATGTTGATATTATTGAGCGGGTTGCGTACCTCATGCGCCAGCGTTCTAACCAGGCGGCCGGTAGCACCTAATTTTTCAATTAGAAGATTAGCCTTTTCTGCCCGTCTCAAATTGGTAATGTCATGCAGCAATCCCTGATAGTACAATCCAGATTCATCGGCTGTGGCTGTAGCAGAGAATATGCAAGTCTTTTTCTCGCCTGTTTTTGTTTGCACTTCTATTTCCAAATCGCTTACTTCGCCTTCTTCGTTCATAAATTGTTGAAGAAGCGTTTTATCTGTTGCATCGGAAATGAGATCGAAAACAGTTATCCGCTGCAGTTCTTCCTTGTTATAACCCAACAGCACGGAAGTGGCCTGGTTCATATCAATAAAATGAAGTTCTTTATCAGCAATCAAAACTGCATCTTTCGATAGTTCAAAAATGCTCCTGTATTTTTTTTCATTGGCCCGCAATGCTTTTAAATAAGCCATACGCTCCAGTGCATACCGAATGCATCTTTCAAGTTTATCGGTGGTAAGTTCGGTTTTAATCAGGTAATCGGTTGCGCCCATTTGCATGGCCTCGATATCTACATTTTTATTTCCCTTGCCGGTAAGTAAGACAATAGGTTCTTCCACATGCAGGCTCACAGCCTCTTTCAAAAAGTCTAAACCTGTGCGGGCACCCAACCGGTAGTCAACAAAGTAGATATCGTATTTGCGTTCTTTTAAGTGTTGAACCGCATCGTTGTATTTATAGCACCAGTCTATTTGCAGTTGATATTCCTGTATCTGCTTCAGGTATTCCGAAGTAATAAAAAAATCATCTTCATCATCATCAATGATCAGGATACGAACCCGTGGCGACTTTACAGCATTCATGCTTTACGTTTTACCCAATAAAGAAATAGAAAATAAACAACCTGCAGCCTTTATTTCATTTACAGTAAAGCCGGCATTATAATGAGCTAGAAGAGCAGCACATTTTTCTATTGTTTCCCGGTGATCAAGTTTCCATTTTTCATCGGCCCTGCAATTGGTATGAAAATATAAGTTGAACACTTTTTTAGCCAATGCAGGATCATTATTTTCAACTCTTTCTTCCTCACAATCCACATGCAGAAAAAGCTTGCTGCCTGTTGGCGGAAAATTAATGATCATATTCAAAATATCGTTGAATACTTTTGCTATATCGTCTTTATCAATTTCTACATCAGGTAAATTTTCGCAACGAATAATAACATCCGAACTCCTTCCTAACTGAAACCTTTGCAGGCTTTGCTGCATTACTTCATTAAGGCTGACTTTTTCTTTATTGCCGGGTACCGAATCTATGTTTGAACTACTGTTTAAAGGCATGACAGGTGTATCTCTTTACTGATTATTAAATTCCTGGTACTGCTTCATTTTATTGTACAATGTTTTTCTATCAATGTTTAACAATTTAGCCGCTTTACTTTTATTGAAGTTCACCTTTTTCAATGCTTTCAGTATCATTTCATATTCCGCATCAATGCTGGCGCCTTTTAAAGTGGTTTCTGAAATAGTACGCGGCGTTTCTGCAATTTCTGTAACAGTTGTAGGAATGGTGTTAATAGCAGAAGGCTCAGGTTGTTTATCAAACTGAAGCTTGTTGAAATTAGATATTTCAAAAGGAAGAGCACTGGCTTCTACCTCTTCGCCATCGCTCAGCAAAGTAGCTCTTTTAATTACGTTTTTCAGCTCACGCAGGTTACCGTACCATACATAACTGCGGAAAATATGTTCTACTTCGGGGCTAAATCTTTTTATATTCTTACCAAGTTCCTGATTGGTTTGTTGCAAAAAATGATTAGCGAATAGCATCACGTCATCGGGGCGCTGGCGCAGCGGCGGAATGTCAATGCTAAATTCATTAAAGCGGTGATACAGATCTTCTCTGAATTTTCCTTTACGCACCGCATCCCACAGGCGTTCGTTGCTGGCTATAATAATGCGTACATCTAACTCAATATCTTTTACGCCACCTACGCGACGCATTTTTCTTTCCTGCACCACACGCAAAAGAGAAATCTGAACATCGTAAGAAAGATTACCAACTTCATCTAAAAAGATAGTTCCGCCGTTAGCCAGTTCAAAGCTTCCTACTTTTTGATTTAGGGCACCTGTGAACGAACCTTTTTCATGACCAAATAATTCACTACCAGCCAGTTCTTTCGACAAAGCACCGCAGTCAATAGCTATAAACGGTTTGCTCTTTCTTTTGCTGCGCTTATGAATTTCCTGCGCTACAGCTTCCTTACCGCTTCCGCTTTCGCCATGAATGATTACGGTATAATTTGTTGGCGCCACTAAGTCTATCTGTTGCAATATTTGCTTGAAAACAGGCGTATCACCAAAAATATAATCACCCGAAACG
>JBQCJM010000095.1:0-11571 GCA_051952715.1 Flavisolibacter sp. | reverse complement strand
AGGTAGCCTTGTCAAAAGGCATGTTGGCCTTTATCCATTGCGCCATTTTAATGATGCGGTGCATACTGGAGCCGGGTTGATAACCTTCCGGCCCCCACAGCGGCGGATAAATATAAGCTGCGCCATCAGGCCGCAAAGTTCCTTCGCCATTAGTGCCATGACACCTTGCACAATTTTCGGCATACAAAGTTTCACCCCGTTCGGGACTGGCTGCTACTTCAGGAAATTCAACGGACATGTTCTTTGCGCCAGTAAATTTTTCCTGCCGGTTTACAAAGCTGTTGATCCATTTGAAATAGGATAAAAAGGCAATCATCTCTTTGCTGTCAAGTGGTAAAGGCCTGCCATTATGCGGACGCATCATGCAATTGTTCACTCTTTCTGCGAGTGATAAAATCTTCCCTTCCCGTGAACGGTACTGAGGATAGTCTTCCTGTGATTTCATTAAATTAAAAGAGAAAGGTTTGGTGCCTGCCCATTGATGGCAGTTGGTGCAGTTCATCCTGTTGCCCAGGTATCTTCCATTTACACCTTTCGGACCGATGTAATACGATGTATTGATCATCAGTTCATAACCATAACGAACCGCCTCCCCAAATTTATTGTGAGGAATGTTCGTCGTATCTACCACTACAAAGCCCGGATCTTTTGCAGTCATTTCCGGAACTACTTTTTTATCGTTGGCAACTGATTGGCATGAAATAAAAAAAGCGACTGCAAAAACAAAGCTTAAACCGAAAACTGCTACACTTTTCATACCCGTTTTTTAAACATTAAAAAATTACAATTATCCCTTTATAAAGTATTTGCTCCAAAGATCACCAGGTATGTACTCGCCACGATAAGGAACAAAATAGCAGTTTAACTCCCACAGAATTTTCCCATGCAGATCGGTCACCATTACTGTTCCTGTTTTGGAGCTGGTTTGCAACAGGTTTCCATTTGGTAACACATAAGCACTGCCCATTCTTGATGTATATTTTGACCTGGGTAAGATGGCATTGATCTTTGTAGTAGCTGTCCAGTTCACAGTGTCAAGAGAGAAAGACACACCACCTGATCTTTTTTTCCAAAGCGAGTTGTCAAAGACCATTAAATCGCCATAAGGATTGATGTGAACCGAATGCTGAAATGAAAAATAGTTAGTAGTGTCCATTTTGAAATTTCCATTCTTTCCGAGCTTCCACATGACCTTGCCAGTAGCAGCATTGATTTTCCATATCTGGTCTTCAATGGCTACGGACACCAGGTAATTACCATCTTTATCAAAGCTTAAAGAGTTGATGTGAAATCTATCATACGCAAACTGTTTTATGAAAGGATCGTTCTTTATATCCCATTCATCCCATGCATTCCACTCCCATAACTTTTTCCCGGTAGTATCCATCACCAAAATGCCATCGCCGCCTAAGGTATCTATTCCCCTGCCGCCTATCTGCGACATATCGAACACTTTGTTGTTTCGAACTAATGTTACCACATGACCGTTGTTATCCATCTTTACATCATGATGAATGATCTTATATTGGCCACCTGATACAGTATCCATGTCTATCCGCCAAAGTTGCTTTCCGGTAAGGTCTATTTCCGCTATTGCCGTTCCGCCTGCAAAGCCCATGGTTCCCCTCCGTATGGGTTTTTCCATTTGCCTGAGTGTGTCCGCTTCTTCTTTTGGTGTGTCGTTAATTTCATCTTTCATAGGCGGCCTTAACATGGCCAGTATGGTGCCGCGGGGTGTGATGGCGGCAGCCCTAACGCCTATATCATCTGCCTGCCAGTACCAGCGTATAGTTCCTTTACCATCAACCATAGCAATATAACCTGGCAGCCGGGCATTGCACAACATCACCATGCCATCGGCAAGCGAACCAGCATCATGCGGATTTTCTTCTTTTACCCAATTGTGCATGAGCCAGGGCGATTGCTTTCTTGTATGAAATGAAAACACTTTCGATGACACGTTTATCATTCGGTCAATAACTACCTGGTAATTGTAAGTGGTTCCGGGTTCAAGCAATAATAATTCTACAGAATGGCTTGCATCTTTACCAGTCTTCATCGTACGGTATTTCTCTTTCGTTCCTTCTTTCCAGTATGTGACATAAATAGATTCAGGTTTGTCCAACACTACCTTCACCTCTTCTACCATTGCATAGTTGTTAGGAGAAGAGAGTTGAATGCTTTTAATAGAAATTGAATTTTGCAAATACCAGGCTATACCCGAAGTAGCTACTACTAGCAGTACAAACAGTGTCAGCGATATTTTTAAAATAGATTCTCTTTTCATCATTCAGGCTTTACCGGCTAATAACCTCACCCAACCATAAGCCGATTGGGTGAGGCCAATTTTATTTTCATTGTTATGGCAACCTGGTAAGGTTTGCAGATGCCATATTGCTATTCAATTGTGCTTCTACCAGAGGGTAAGGAAAGTAGCGCATCGAAGATTTTACAACCGGGGAAAGCCCACGGGCAATAAGATAATCATTGCAAGTGGATTCATACTTACCAAACCTTATTAAGTCGGGGCGACGTTTATATTCAAACACCAATTCAAAGCCGCGTTCATCCAATATCTTTTGTGCCATTTCTTCTTTGCTTGCCGGAACAGGAAAAGCCGGATCAGCTCCATATTCAGGAGCACCGGCCCTTGCCCTTATCATATTAACATAGGGCAAAGCAGCTCCCGGCCCACTCAATTCATTTTCAATTTCCGCTTTGTTTAAAATAACATCTTCAATGCGAAAAACAGAAATGGTTCGTCCATCGTAATACGAATTAGAAACCATTTCGTATGAATATTTTTTGGTGGCTACATTTTTAAGAAACTTCACTGTGTCGCTTGGCGGTGTTGTTTGTCCGGGGGCAGGAACCATATAAAAATAACCATGCGTTGTAGAGTTATCACGTGCTGCAGCGCCTTCGTAGTTATAATAAAAGAATTGTTTGCGTGGATCTTTGTCGCTGTACTTTCTCCAAAACTCCAATGAAACACCATAGTATTGCCATCTGTCCGGCACTTCCCTGTTATCTTCCGGACCAAAGTGATTGGCAATTTCACCACCATTCAGTGCGGGTTCGTGAAGAATGCAAAAGATGAACCCTTTATCAAACTTATTACTCTCTGACCATACGTTTTTAAAGTCGGGGTTTAATTGATAAACGCCCTGGTTCTTTAAATCCAACACCATATCAATGTAGGTTCTTGCATTAGTATAATCGTGAGCCCTCATGTAAACCTGGCCTAATAAAGTAGCTGCGGCGCCTTTTGTAGCTCTTGATAAACCTTCATTAAGGTTCCACGAAGTGGGTAGGTTGTCAATAGCATATTTACAATCTTCTATAATTACTTTATCCACTTCTTCAACCGGGCTTAAAGGCATGTTCAGGGTTTGATCAGGGGGAATTACTGTGGTGATCAATGGAACCGGTCCCCAACCGTCTGTTAAGTCACGATAAGCTAAAGCTCTGAGAAATTTTGCTTGTCCAATAATTTTTTTCTTCCTGGTTTCGTCCATTGCAATGGCATCAATTTTTGAAAGCAGCACATTGGCATTGCTTATCACCTCATACATATATTGCCAGTTATACCTGATGTAGCGGTTATTAGCATCATATGTAAAGTTGCTCAGCTTAGTAGGATCGCCTGCTGCAGTGGAAAAGCCCATGTCTGTAGTATAGTCGGTTGTCATTACCAAATAGCCATTGTAGTACATCCAACCATCGCCGGGGTATGGCGCAAGATCGGCGTAAATGCCAGTAAGGGCTGCATTGATATCGCTTTCGGTTGAATAAGCATTGGCAGTAGTTAAATCGCTATACAATTTGGGATCTAACTTGGTGCACCCAACCGAAGCAAATAAAGCGAATGCTATAAATGAGTATTTCATGAAATTCTTTTTTATTAGCTACAATAAATTTTTTCGATTTAGAAATTAAGGTTGATACCGAAAGTAACCGAACGCATGCCGGGATAAGAATTGAAATCCATACCCGCTCCTGCGTTGGCCGTTTGTCCACCGGTTGAATTTGACTCATAACCCTTTGTATCTACTTCAGGATCCCAACCTGTGTATTTTGTTATTGTAAACAGGTTTTCGACAGAACCATAAATTCTGAGCGACTGGATGATCTTTGAATTAGACGGTATGGTATACCCCAGTGTTATATTCTTCATTCGCAAAAAAGACGCATCTTCTATAAAATGAGAGTTGATGTATCCACCGTATTTTGAATAATAAAAACCATTTCGTGGTATATCAGTATTCGTATTGTCAGGCGTCCACCTGTTTAACGATTCAGTTGTCCTGTTCCATTCCAGATTCATTCTTGTCATGTTCAGCAATTTGTTGCCTACCGAACCATGAAAGAAAACTGACAAATCAAAATTTTTGTAGTTGAATGTATTGGTAACGCCGTAAATAAATTTGGGATTGGCCGAACCGATAATGGTGCGGTCGTAATTATCAATTTTATTATCAGGCTTACCGTCGGGGCCTGAGATGTCCATGAATTTTGGATCGCCTGGTACTGATGAAGGTTGAGGCGCATAATTCTCTCCTTGTTGTATTACACCTGCATATACATAACCATAAAGCGATCCCAAAGGTTCACCCTCGCGAATAACCGCAAACTGTTCTTCCGACACGGTTCCCATTGGCTTTGCGGAAGTAAGTGCAATATCGCCGCCATCGCCAAGATCCAATACTTTGTTTCGATTAACAGCAATATTTAAACGGGTATCCCATCTAAAAGTACCAACCAGGTTATGGCTGTTAACTTCCAGTTCAATTCCCTTGTTTTCAATTGAACCCACGTTGCTAAGGCCAGAACTAAATCCAGAATAAAGGGGAAGCGATTTTCTGATCAGCAGGTCAGATGTTTTTTTGTAATAAGCATCTACGGTTACCTGAACACGTGATCTAAAGAAGCCCATGTCTAATCCGGCATTATATTGAGATGTTGTTTCCCATTTTAATGCAGGGTTTTCAGGTGTGGACTGGTTAAGATGCGTACCCGCATCGTTTCCGGAACCATCAAACGATACGTGGGTGTTGGACATTAAAGCCAAAGCCGCATAGTTTCCTATTTGATCGTTACCGGTTTTACCATAACCCAGTCTTAATTTTAAGTTAGAAAACAAGCCAAGGTTCTGTATAAAATCTTCCCTGTCGAGGCGCCACGCAAAGGCACCAGACGGAAACGAACCCCAACGGTAATCAGCACCAAATCTTGAAGAACCATCCCTTCTTAACGTAAACGTTAAAAGATATTTATCGAGATAAGAATAATTCAGCCTGCCAAAAAAAGAAATGAGAATGTTTTCAGATTTCGCAGATGAAACACCCGTAATTGTAGAAGCAGCTCCTAAGTTATTGAATGAAAAAAGATCTGTTGAAAATCCTTTCACACCAATGCTCCTGCTATCTGCTACAGTTTTTTCGTAAGCATATCCGCCCAAAACATTAATAGAATGATCATGGTGAAGCGTTTTGCTATAATTTAAAGTAGCGTCTAAAAGCTGGTGTGTTGCGTTAGCATCAATCGTGCTGGCCACTCCGTTATCTATGCCGCCCTGGTAAGTAGAACGTGGTAAATACCTGCCCGTAAAATTGTGTGCTATTTCAACACCTGCATTTACCCTTCCGGTCAGTTCTTTGAAGGGCTTCACTTCCAGATAGGCATTCCCGTTCAAACGATCCTTGGTGAGTTCGTTTTGCCTTCCTAATAAATTGGCTAAAGGATTATCGCCTTTCCCTCCCGGAGGACGGCCGAATGTTCCGTCAGCATTGTAAACCGGCACCGTTGGATCGTAAGTTAATATACCAAGCAACACGTTTGTTTGCAAAATGTTTCCGCCATAGTCCTGTATATTCGAATTTGATCTTTGACCGTACACAGAGGCACCGGCTTTAATATAGTCATTGATATTTTGATCAACATTGACACGGGCCGAAAATCTTCTGTAGTCTGTGTTTTCCAAAATGCCCTTCTGCTTAAAATAGCCAAGGCTTGTCAAAATTTTAGTCTTCTCGTTACCACCCTGGTAATCTACATTATGACTTTGAACGACACCTGCGCGGGTTGCCTCTTTAACCCAGTCTGTGTTTACTGTTGAGGCCAACTGCGATTGCGTATATACAGCATATTGTTGTCCTTGCTGGCCATCAATTTCCTGGTACAGATCATTGGCCAACTGCATATACTGTTTACCGTTGAGCATGTGAAAAGGATTGATGACGTTTTGCACACCGGCATAACCGTTATAGGAAATTTGACCTTTGCCGCTTTTCCCTCTTTTAGTAGTTATTATAATAACACCATTGGCTGCCCTGGCGCCATAGATAGCCGTAGCCGAAGCGTCTTTTAAAATTTCCATGGATGCTATATCATTAGGATTGATGTCAGCTCCGTTTGATGTTGGAAAACCGTCAACCACATATAGCGGTTCATTGGTGCTGCTAATAGAGTTGGAGCCACGAATGCGTACTGAAATGCTTCCACCCGGCGCTTTGGAATTTTGTGTTACTAAAACTCCGGCTGCCCTTCCCTGCAAGGCCTGGGCGGCATTGCTTACCGTGCCACCCAATGTGAGATCTCCTGCTTTAAGGCTGGTGACGGAACCGGTCAAATCACTTTTCTTTTGCGTACCATAACCAATTACGACCACTTCATTTCCTGCCACCACTTCCACTTCCATCTGAATGTTGATGCTGGTTTTATTGCCAACCGTTACACTTGTATTCTTATAACCCACAATAGAAAACTCCAGCACATCGCCTGCTTTGGCATCAATACTGAACGAGCCATCAGTATTGGTACTGGTGCCTTTTTGTGTACCCTTCACCACTACCGATACACCGGCCAAAGGCGCACCTTTTTCATCTTTTACTATGCCCTTAATTTCGGCAGGAGCAACCGGTTGCTCCACTTCTGTTTTTGCTGTTATAACCGGCGCCGGTTTTTCTTTTATCACAATTGTTTTGTCAACAATGCTGTAATCCAGCTGCTGGCCGCTAAAGCATTTATTCAAAGCCTCTTCAATACCGGCATCTTTTACCTGCAGAGAAATTCTATCTGCTTTTTGCAGTATTCCTTTCTCGTAAAAGAAGGCGTAACCGGTTTGCTTACGAATTTCTTTGAACACTTTCTCCAACCGAACATCATGGAGGTCAAGCGTCAGCTTTTGTGCGAAACCGCCTGCACTTACCTGCAGGGCAGCAGCCGTTAAAAGAATGGCAGTTAACTTCATAACCCGGAGCATTTGCGCAAGCATTTCGTTTTTTTCCTTTTGCTTGCCCGATTTTTTAAATAGCATAGTTTTGTAACGTTTGGGTTAAATAATAAGCAGTACACGCAATGTATGTTTGCCTGTTTAGCCCTTATTATAACCGGGGGCACTGCAATGCACCCGGTTTTTTTAGGCTTCAGGAGAGAACACAGATTAAATTTTTGTTTCTATTGGTCAGGAATTGGTTTTTCTTCAATTCGCTTGTATGGTCAATGTTCTTTCGTTCAACGTATACTCTACACCGGCCAGCTTTAAAATCTGTAACACTTGCGAAAGCGTTGCCTGGCGGCGTATAGAGCCATTATAAGCTTTGCCTGATACAGCTCCTGCAAATTTTATTTCTACATTGTACCACCTGGATATTTGCCGCATAATGCTGTGCAGATCCGCATCATGAAACTCGAACATGCCTGTCTTCCAGGCAATAGCTTCCTCTACATCCGCTGCCTGCACTTTTAATTGATTATTGTTTTTCCTGAACACCGCTTCCTGCGAAGGCAGTAATTGCACGATGCTTGTGGCTTGTGTCACTTTTACCTTCCCTTCAACCAGCGTGGTTTTTACACTGGCTTCATCATCATAAGCATTGATGTTGAAATGTGTGCCCAGCACTTCCACTTCTCCTTTGGAGCCTGTGCTGGTAGTATAGTAAACTTTAAAGGGCCTGGCAGCATTATGGGCCACCTCAAAGTAGGCCTCTCCGGTTATCTCCACCTTTCTTTCGTTGCCAACAAAAGCTGTCGGGAAACGGATGGACGAAGCGGCGTTAAGATATACTGAAGAACCATCGCCTAATATCAATTGATATTGGTTGCCCTTTGCTGTAGTAATGGTGTTGTAAACAACTTTATTACCGGCGCCTTTACCGGCATAAGCGATTTGTCCATTTAATTTCAACACTTTTATATTGCCTTGCCGGGCCAGTGTACCGTTAGCAGCATGATCTAAAACAATGGTAGAACCATCGGCCAGGGTAAGAACAGCATTATCGTGGCCAGGTGCTATGTCGTGAGGCAATTGCTTTTTTATAGTGACGGCCACTTCCTTATTGTTTTTAGTTCCACGTTGCAGATAGATAAAGCAAGCGGTACCTACAACCAAAATGACTGAAGCCGCCACCAGCATGCGTTTCCATTTTATTAATGAAAACAAGGCGGCTTTGTTTTGTGTGCCATCAATTTTTTTATGGATGATAGAAAGCAACTTTTCTGCTTCGGGATGCTGAGACTGTGAAGTTGCATCGTTATCAAATCTTTCCTGCATCAGCAGGCGTAGCTCAGGATGACCTTTTTCTTCGAGATATTGCAATAACCAGTTACGGTCTTCATAAGACCATTCCTCTTTTTCTAGCAAATGCTGTAGCTTACCTGTACTATTTTCGGAAGAAGCCAAGATGACGCTTTTAATTAAATACAACGAACTGGTGGAAAAGGGGGGATAGTTCGAAAAATTTCTCAGAAAATTTTAGAAGGCATTGCACTGTTTATAATCCAAATTCATCAGGTTAAAGAACAGTGGTCATAACAACTAATCCTGTAGTAATGGCAACAGAAGACTGTGGATGTTGATGCGCATACTCTTTTACAAAACTTACAGCGGCAGATAAATATTCTTTTACTGTGTGCTTAGACAAGTGAAGCGCAGCAGCGGTTTCTTCATAGCTTTTGCCCTGCAATTTGCAAAGCTCAAACACTTTTCTTTTTTGCGGCGAAAGCTGGGCTATCGCTTCTTCCAGCGTTTCCCATTGAAGATTATAATAAATCACATCTTCTCCACTATCGGTAGTTAACTGCTGCAATTGTTGGTGTGCGAGAGACTCCTTTAATTTTCTTTTTAAAAAATTGACTGATTTATTATAACAAACTACAAAAAGCCAACTACCAACAGAACGTGTTGTATCAATAGTTTCTCTTTTTTGCCAAAGTGCAATGAAAACTTCTTGCACTATATCTTCGGCTCCATCCACTTCACGGGTAATTTTCAGCGAGTTGCGATAAACTGCATAGAAATACTGACGATAAATAGCATCGAAAGCGTGACGGTCTCCTTTTGCAAGGCGGCACAATATTTCCTCTTCGTTAGTCAATAAAAGCAAATCAATTAATTTAACCTTGTACAAATAATGAAAGGTATTCGAAGGGTTGGCTGTATTATCTGAAACAATTTAGCCCATCTTTTTTGTTCAGACTTACGCAACCGTTTGCGCAAAAACTACTGTAGTGTTGAGTTTTGAAAGGAGCAGGAAAGACTATGGATACTACCGGTTCCTTTCGCCGGCTACTTTGCATATAAAAGCAGGCAACAAGAGAGGAAGCGGTCTTTTAATAAGCACAAATTTATACAAAGTTTATAGCATTGAAGCATGCAAACCAATAGGCTAAAAACAGAAATCCCTTTGTTTTTATTTGAACGGAAATAAACAACGCATCTTAAATCACTTCTTCACGTCTTTCACACACCTGAAGCCCGTATGCTCCAAACCAGTATCAGGACTGCTTTTCATGCGGCGTGCTACACGGTAGCCACTGCAATAGCTATCGTTGCACAAAAAACTGCCGCCACGTAAGCTTTTCTTAGGCGTGTATGGATCTTCGGGATCAAAGCTTTTTTGCGAACCTTTAGGATCTATGGTTGGTGAAGATGCGGAAAGCGTTTTATAATAATTAGCATCATACCAATCGCTGCACCACTCCCACACATTGCCTGCCATATCGTATAACCCATAGCCATTGGATTGAAATGATTTTACCGGTGCCGCAGTTACAAACCCATCTTTTTTTCCATTGTAATAAGGAAACTTGCCTTCCCAACTATTTGCCTTGGCTTTACCAACATTAATATGCTCATTGCCCCAGGGATAAATATTGTTTGCAAGCCCACCCCGTGCAGCAAACTCCCATTCCGCTTCTGTGGGCAAACGTTTGCCAGCCCATTTGCAATAGGCCATGGCATCGTACCAACTGACTTGTGTAACCGGAAAGTTTTCTTTTCCAATAATACTGCTGCCGGGTCCTTCCGGATGTTTCCAATCGGCACCCGGCACCCAACTCCACCACTCATTATAGTTGTTTAGGTCAACAGGGCCTCCGGTTTGCTTAAACACCAATGATGCCGGTACCAACACACTATCAGGCGGCCTGGGTGTATTTGGCGGCAATGTTTTTTTCAAGTCTTCCCAATCAGGCTTCCTTTCCGCAGTAGTAAGGTAACCTGTAGCATCAACAAACTTTTGAAACTGTGCGTTGGTCACTTCTGTTTCGTCTATGTAAAATGCATTCACCTTCACGGGGTGTTTAGGGTATTCATCTTCACTGGCCTGGTTGTTATCGCCACCCATCATAAAAGTTCCACCTTCAATCAGCACCATGTTTTTGACTGATGTGTCGCCGCTGGTAACGAAAGAAGTATCAGCTGAATTGGCAAACCGGGCCGGCGTTCGCATGCACGAAATCACAGAGTCGGAATTAACGGCTGAAGTTGTTCCTGTCTTTTTGCTGTTGCAGGCAAAAGGAAGGATTGCAATGATACCTATTGACAAAATGCTCTTCATGCAACTAAATTACTTCGGTGTGCTGCTATCATTGTTTTGAATGTTCACGACAACTTTTTACAAGTATCTGTTTTAATGGCTTCTGATCACCGCTACAAATCCACCGCCTGGCGCCAGGTGAATGGACAAAGGCTTGTTCTTTTCTAATGGCTTTGAACTCTGCGCAAAATCCATAGCATTGCGGTCTGCATTGATGCCATCCTGCCAGGTATCTATTGTATAACTTTCATCATCCAAAAATGGAAGATCAACAGCAATATCTCTCGCATTCCAATCGGTCATAGCGCCAATGTACCAATCGCCATTAGCTGCTTTGCGAGCCATCAGCACATAGTCGCTCAGCTTTGCCTGTAAGGCAATGGTTGTGTCCCACACGGTAGGCACTTGTTTTAAAAACTTCATGCACTCAGGTTCTTTTAAATAATGTGTGGGGTTGTCGGCCAGCATTTGCAAAGGACTCTCATAAACCACATACATAGCCAATTGGTGACAACGTGTACCCAAACTTCCCGGATTACTCCAAACCGGCTTCCAGTCTTTTTTCTGTGCGTTCAGCATAGCACCAGGCGTATAATCCATAGGACCTGCCGCCATGCGAATAAAGGGAAGCGTAACATTATGTTCGGGGTCTATTCTTTTTTGCGGATCCCATTTGCTTTGCTCCAAACCAAACACGCCTTCTCTTGTTATGACGTTGGGATAGGTTCTTTCCATGCCTGTAGGTTTGTAA
>JBQCJM010000094.1:0-3321 GCA_051952715.1 Flavisolibacter sp. | reverse complement strand
GTATGGATGATGACCAAACCCTGGTCGATAAAGGACAATGCAGTACGGCGGATGTATTACAATTTGCACTTGAAAAAAAACTGGCATTGCAGGCCGGCGATAAGGACAGGATCATAATGCTGCACGAAATTGAATTTACACTTGCAGAAAAAAATTACAAAACAACCAGCACTTTATTGTTGAACGGCGAAGATGATGTATATACAGCTATGGCAAAAACAGTTGGCCTTCCATTGGGCGCAGCAGTCAAATTAATTTTGAACGGCACAATTAAAGAGAAAGGATTACATATTCCTGTTGCAAAAGAAATATATGAACCTGTATTAAAAGAACTGCAAATGCAGGGAATTCAATTCAGTGAAGTAAAGCAAGCAATCGAGTAGTTTTAAACTGCATATTGTGAAATTTCTTTTTTATAATTGGAAAGCTGGACCCAATAAATAACCCAGCATATCATTCCCGCCAATGCTAACAATCCTTTCAAGAGTGTGGGGATAATTACGGAGCAACACATTAAAATGCAATATGCAAGTCCTATTTGATACGTTGGTTTTGGCTGAGTTCTCAAAAAAGCATCGGCAGGCTGGCTTTCAAATGAAAAGATGTTGTTTCGCATTGTGAGTTCCTTTCTTAATGAATCCGATATTTTAATAACAACAAAAAACTGCCAGGCTAAACCAAACAATGGAATTAGCTGCAACCATACCTGTCCAGCGGACATCATTCGATTTTCAGGTTGAATGGCTTTCAAAGTATTTTGTTGTGTAAGAATAAAGAAGATAGCGGGAATTATAAAAAGAGCCAGGAACAGAAACTGAATCGATCCACTTGAGTTAATAGTTTCCATATAATTTTTTTACAAAATAGTTTAAAGCAGTTTATTAAGCAACTCTTTTACTTCTTTCATTCCTTCTCCTGCTCCTTTTTCAATAGCCGTTAAATTGTATAGCGAAGATGTGTAGGGAATATTTTTGTCAACAATAAATTTAGGAACGGGCCATGGTGCATAATTTACCAGGCCAGCAGCAGGATACACCACTAAAGACGTTCCAACGATCAAAAAGATATCAGCCGTTTTGGTAATGCGGACAGCTTTCTGGATCATGGGCACCTCTTCTTCAAACCAAACAATGTGCGGCCTAAGCTGTGCACCATCTTCAGCCTTTTCACCTAAAAGAATATCACCGGTGATTGGGTAAACAAGTGTTTCATTTTTTTCGCTGCGCATTTTTAATATTTCACCATGCAGGTGCACAATATTTTTTGACCCTGCTCTTTCATGCAGGTCATCAATGTTTTGTGTAATAATGGTTACATCAAAATCATTTTCCAATTCCGCTAATGCAAAATGGGCCGCATTGGGTTGCGCTTCCCTCACGCCTTTCCTGCGCAGGTTATAAAATTCAATAACCAAACCAGGGTTTCTTTTCCATGCGGTTGCAGTAGCCACTTCATTGATATCGTAGCCTTCCCACAAACCATCGGAGTCACGAAAAGTTTTCAACCCACTTTCTGCACTAATGCCGGCGCCTGTTAAAACCACCAATTTCTTTTTAGGCATAATGCAAATGTAAAAGAGAGTGAACGTTGTTAACGTAAAAGAATAAATGTGACCCCACTTTAAAAACATGGGCATTTTGAATAAAAAAACCGTGAGCTTGTATGCCCACGGTTTATCAATCTGCTATATGGGAAACTAATAAGGTCCAATATATGTTTGTGTATTGCCGCCAGGGCCTGTCCATTCCAATTTAAAATAATAGCTCCCAGCCGGGCAACCGGTTGGATTGCCATTTTTATCTAAGCCGAATGTTGCAATAGCCGTGGAAGCTTGTCGTGTATGTTTTACTTCTCCGCTTACCAGGCGAAACTGGCAATTAGCACTAACCACCAAAGGCTGTGTAATAGCAGTAGTAAACGAACGGCCAAAACGGTCGGTTCCCCACTCTGCTATGTCGGTTTGAGAACCATCGGTATGTGTTCCTGAAATAGCAATGGTGCCACCATTTGTCATTGAATAAACTCTTTTTCTGGCAACCTGCCAGGTACGCTGGGTGCCGTCATTAAAAGTAATGGACATACCATCGCTGTTAATAGCATGTGTAATATTGGGCCGCCCCTGCAGCAGTTCTCGCAGCAAGCCGCCGTACACGTTTGTAAGCGTATGTGTTCCATTAATGACGATGCTGTTGTTATCGCTTTTGCGAACCACTTTAAAATTTTGATAAGCAACATTTATTTGTGCACCCACATCTTTCCAATGCACACCCGAAGCCATAGAAATGACAATGCTGCCCGTACGGATCTTAAAACCGCCGCAATCAGCGCCATTGTATGTAATGGTAATTTTTTTAGTGCTGTTCAAAGTGTCGTAAGCAACGGTGGCGGCACAAATGCTGTCACCTTCAATTCTTCCGCTAAATGAAGAATTAGCTTCCAGGGCATAATCCAGGTCAAGATCTACAGCATCCATTTCTGAAGACACACGTGTTTGATCTTCTGCGTGAGCTGTCAATTCAGTACTTTGATCCTGTTGCTGACTGGAATCTTTTTTACAGGCGATGAAGGTGGTAACTAATGTCAATGTAAGCACTGACAGAAGGCGCATGTTCTTTTGCATAGGGCTTGTTTTAGTTTTCGTTTAATGATGGGTGATAGACCGGGCTCCATCATTAAAGTTTAAAGGATATGGTTTATTTTTTGGGAATGAACCGGCTACAAGATATTATGAAAACTTGTAGAATGCAAGCAGACGACCTGTTTCCTGCTTCTCTCAGTAACTTTTCAATCTTTCATTCAAATCCAAATTATTTTCCTTTGCTGTTTCCTTCGCTACTTCATAACCTGCGTCGGCATGTCGTATCACTCCCATACCGGGATCGTTACGCAATACGCGGCTCAACCGTTCCGCCGCATCATAGGTACCATCGGCTACAATCACCATTCCGGCATGAATGCTATAACCCATACCCACGCCACCACCATGATGCAGGCTCACCCAACTGGCACCCCCGGCTGTATTCACCAAAGCGTTTAAAATAGGCCAGTCAGCTACTGCATCGCTTCCATCCATCATTGCTTCTGTTTCGCGGTTGGGAGAAGCGACCGAACCTGTATCTAAATGATCCCGGCCAATAACGATTGGCGCTTTTACTTTTCCGGTTTGCACCAGTTCATTAAAAGCCAATCCGGCTTTTTCTCTTTCGCCTTGCCCAAGCCAGCAGATGCGGGCAGGTAAACCCTGGAAGGCAATACGATCTTTGGCCAGTTTCAGCCAGCGTTGCAAAGATTTATTTTCAGGGAAAAGATCAGCAATGACCT
>JBQCJM010000093.1:0-5117 GCA_051952715.1 Flavisolibacter sp. | reverse complement strand
AAGGCTTCATCATGTTTGACTTTCTAACGAAGATAGTTTGCTGGGGTCTCTAACTCTTGCAGACTTGCCCTGGTGTTTAGTTTTGCTTGCAGCCAACGGACAGGTATTGCTGCAGGTGGGGGATTTTATAATGTCCTGCCCGGTAATGCAGCTTGGTTTTATAGTGTTGATGAAGTTAAGAACTAAAAGCCTGGCTCGCTTCGTCGAGCCGAAACTGCTGCTGCGTAGCGAACCAAAGTCGATTGCTTCAACGTTCCGCCCCACTTGCAGCAATACCCTTGTTGGCGGTTCGTGCTTTCCTACGTGACGATTGAGCTTTTTTTTGCTCTTTATTCGCTCTAATGAAGTCACTAATTACTTTTTCTTCTTCTTTTGTCAAAGGGGCTGCGCCCCCAATAAAATCCACATCAAGTTCATTTTTATGTTGCTTCATAACTCCTGATTTTTAAAGTATTTGTCAATTAATCGAAGCGCCGCTTGCGTCTCAATAATCATGATACGTCCACCCACATGAACAGCACCTAACGTTTTGTTGTAATGGTCAATTAACTGCGTTTTGGAAATAAATGATACGTTGCCTTCAAATCCTCTCTGAAAGGAGAGTCGGCAGGCAAAGGCAACAAGGTTGCCCGGTACACCCGCGTAAACTTTTGCTTTTCCTTTGTTAAATGGTGCACTCTCCACCAAGTGCATGTAAACATGGTCAGTTTTGATTTCTAAACTGATAAGCCCTTGAATTACCGTTAGATTATTAGGAATTGTCAACTTGTAGACCTCTCTTTCAGGCTGCTTTAGCTCATATTTCCAGTCAAATTGCCAACCGCTCTTTTTAGTCACTGTTTTCAAATCAGAACTTGATAACAGGGTAATATTTGTAGCAAACACGTCTCCAGTCTGAACATTTTCAATGGAATTGGTCAGCTTGTCAACAAGGAAATCCAGTTCGATAGGTCTGCGTTTTTTCACCTCCACAAGATACGAAAAGCCTCATTTTTTCTCAGTCCACTTTGAGTTTGAAATTGGCGACACCGCATGACCGCCAACGAGAAAGCATTGGCGATGTGGCGGCATTCATTGCTTGTCTGCCCACAACCGATGCTTATTAAAGAACTAATGTAAAAATTTTATTCAAATGCTCAATAGTATTCGGTCTGACCGGACAGGTGAAGATTAGCGATTTATTGCTGATTGTTTATTCTTCGCCCCGCCATATTGCCAATGCAATGTAAGCAGCATGTGTTATTGATAAAGCCAGTTACTTCTCTTTCTGTGTCGGCACTTTTTCAAAATATTGTCCGTTGAACTGATAAAGAATATATCGGTCAGTAACCTTGCCAGTTTCAAGAACAATTGGAATATAGATTATCTTTTTATCAGTGTCATACTTGATTAAACGAATTGGTCTTTCAGGTCTGTCAACAACGCTGAAAAAGTCATACTCAAAAGAAATTGAGTTATTAAGTCCACTTTTGGTTTTTATCAATTTTACGTTGTTATTCAATGTGTCGTTAGAAATTGAATAGACACTAATCGTTTCATAAGCGTCTTTTGTGGATTCGCTACCGCCACTAACTGTCAGGTAATAAGTTTTGCCGTTAGCTTTAAGAGTAAAAATGTTCGTGAAGTATGAGCCATAATCATCTTCATCGTTGTTCAAATTCACTAAATGTACTTTGTCGCCAGTTCTGAATTGAAAAATGTTATTGAAGTCGTGCATTGTTCCTCCAAGCCAGGTGTCCCAACTATATATTCTCAAGCATCCGTCAGACGATGTTACAATGCTACAAACATTACTGTCGATGAGTGATTTGAATTTGTAGCTAAGTGTTGTTGGATTGTCTTTAATAAAACTTGTGAATCTTCTAGTGAAAAGTTCACTGTAATGATTTAAAGAGTCACGGTCACCATAATAAAACGGAAATATCTTACCGTAAAGAGATGTTAACTCCCTGTCCACTTTGTCAAAGGAATTCGTCTGACCGTAAGAATTTGGTCTAACAAGAAACAGGAATAGGGTCAATGGAATAATTGCCTTCATTTGCTGAAATTAGAATGGTCGCCCAAACATTGCTGCTTACGGAGAAGCATTGGCGATGTGGCGGCATTCATTGTTCGTCCAGCCGGTAACCAGTGCTGGTTAAAGAACTAATGTAAAATTTTTATTCAACTGCTTAATAGAAACGGTCTGCCCGGACAGGTGATGATAAGCGATTTATTGGCAGATTACTTGCACTCACCCGTCATATTCGCCAATGCAATGTTAGCGGTTGTCATTTTTGATTTGTCCAAATAATTTTATCCAAGCAGATTCGAATTTATCGTCTTTTTGCCACTTGGGTTGTGTTTTACTGTCAGCAATAAACTTAGCTGAAAGAATATATGATTTGATATATTTCATTGCATAGTTCAGGTCAAAATTTTGTACTTCGTCAATTACCTCGTGATAATATTTATTAATCTCTTCATCAAATTTCCTGATCCCTAGGCTGAATGTAGGAGCGGGAAGTCCTTTTTCAGCTAAACTTAGGTTGTCACTTCTTTCAAATAAGTTTTCCGCTGGTGAAGGATCTGATTTCGCCGTTAGTCCAAAACTTAAACAAGCTTTTTGAATCAGGTGATCCACAGATGTCCTACCCATGCCAATAATCGTAACAATAGTAGTATCATTATAACCTGCGTTATCAATATTCAGGTTAAATATCATTTGCCTTAATGAAATTGGTGAATGCTCGGCAAAATATTTGCTGCCTTTTAACCCTAACTCTTCGCCGGTATAAGCAACAAACAAAATGGATCGTTTTGCGGGATGTTGTGCGAAGTATCTTGCTGCACTTATCACTGCTGCTACTCCTATCGCATTGTCTCTTGCACCATTCATGACGCTGTCCAATTTTCCTTCGCTTGTCTTTACCGGTTTAACAATACCCATATGATCATAATGTGCAGACAATACAATAAATTGACTCTTTAAGGCTTTATCAGTTCCTTCTACCCATCCTATAACATTTTGTGCTGCCAACAGTTTCATGTGGTTGCCACCAATTTTAATAGTCGCTTGCACACCGGGTTGAACTAATGACAGAATGTTTGCCTTTTGATCATTTAGAAGAAAGACTGGAATTTTGAAACTTGAATCAACCCAGGTTCTTTCATTTGACAAATAACCCTGAAAACCTTCCCAAAAGCTATCGGTTTGTTTATACCTGTCAACTAAGGCCACAGCTCCTCGTTCGATCGCCCTGTTTACTTTTTGGGCTCTCAGATTTCCCTGTTGCCTGCCAATTTCTGGAGTAGAATCGCTTTTGCCCATGTTCGTTATTACTATTTTTCCCCTCACATCTGCCCTATCAAAATCAGCTTCTGAGCCGTATCCAATGAAAACAATTGGTGCAGTGATAGAAATATCATGAATGCCATTTATTTGAAGTAAATCCATGACCAAACTATACTCCGCATCTTTTATTCTCAAAAAACCTGTTTTCGCGGGACTAAACAGTGTAATATCAAAAGGTTGGTAATAGTCAATAGCCTTTGGAAATGTTTTCACTCCTGCACTTCTGAATTGCTCACTTATATACCGGGCAGCGATGTGAATTTCTGGACGCAGTGTACTTCTTCCCATAAGTTCATCAGAAGCAAGGAAGCGCATTGGCTCCAAGGTTGTCCCTGGCGGGCATGCTTTGTTAATTTCGTCAATGAAATTGGATTGAGCAAACGAGGAAAGGAATGTGATGCTTAAAAGAATATTAGCAATCGCTTTTTTCATCTAATTGTCTTTGTTTAGTGAGAATTGTATTACAATGAGGATCGGTTTCCTGATAACCGCTAACGAACAGAGCTTTCTGCTGTGCTGATATTCTGTATTCGGTCCTTTAGATTTGTTTTTGATTATTACATAACTAAGCTACTACTATTATAAGTTTTCTTTTTGGGTTCTTTTTTCTTTTAGTGTGCATGTTAATTTGTGAATAAACTAACCGGTGGCGGCAGCGCATTAGGTGTTCCGTAGGGATGAAGACCCATCGGCTGATACAATCTGCCGCCACTTTTACTGCCTTTGGTATTCATATAGAAATTAGGGCTTCTCAGACCCATTATCAAGGACTAGAATAAAGGGCAGCAGCGGTTAGCCTATTTGTTTAAAAGATCAAAAACTAAGCTATGCAAAAAAAGTATTTCATCGGTATTGATGTTTCCAAACACACACTAGATGTGGCATTCATCAAAGGGGAACAGAAAGACTATTCCAAAATTGTGTGGAAGCAGTTTTTAAATAAGTCTTCTGGTTTACATAGTATGAAGGAGTGGTTAGATCGGATGGGCATTCCTCTTTCGGAACAAACCATTGTAGTTATAGAGAACACAGGCATTTATCACCGGCTGTTGTGGCAATATTTTTCTTCACTTGGAGTGGATCTATGTATAGAAAATGCAGCACAGGTAAAATGGAGCCTGGGCATTGCAAGAGGCAAGAGCGATAAGGTGGACAGCAGACGGCTGGCACTTTATGCGCTGAGGCATCAGGATCGGTTAAAACCCACGCCTGCCCTGCACCGCAGCGTTATGCCACTGAAGGACCTGATGACACTAAGAACAAAGCTGCTGGTGCAGATAAAAGGCATCACCACAGCTTTGAAAGAACTCAACGCAGTAGGTGTGTCAGAAGATTTTGTTGCGCACACAACAAAGCTTCTTGCACCTGCACTCAAAGGCATGGAGCAGTCGCTAAAGAAAATTGAAAAGCAGATAAAAGATATTGTAAAAGGGGATGAAGCTATTTACCCGGTTTACAAAAGACTGATCACTGTTCCTGGTATTGGACCCATTACAGCAATTTACATTATCTGTTGCTCTAACGTCTTCACCATGTGTAAAAGCGGTAAGCAGTTAGCCTGTTACTGTGGTGTTGTTCCCTTCGATTACCAGAGCGGTATCAGTATCAAGGCTGGACGCCAGGTGCATAAAATGGCCAACAAAGAACTAAAGCATTTGCTGCATATGTGTGCACTCACATCCATTAAAAATCATCCTGAATTTAGAGACTATTACCTTAGAAAGAAGCAAGAGGGTAAACATGCCCTCAGCATCTTAAACGCTATTAAAAACAAACTGGTGCT
>JBQCJM010000092.1:0-8560 GCA_051952715.1 Flavisolibacter sp. | reverse complement strand
GTTAGCTAAAACATTTTCCAGCGTCTTGTATGCGGTTAAAAGTTTGCAGGCAGTTTTTTGTCCTACGCCTGCTATGCCTGGAATATTATCTACTGCATCACCCATCAGTCCCAGTATATCAATCACCTGGTCAACCGAGTCAATACACCATTTTTCACATACTTCTTTTGGTCCCATAACTTCTACATCGCCGCCCTGGTAGCCGGGTTTGTAAATTTTTACCTTATCGGTTACCAGTTGCCCATAATCTTTATCGGGTGTTACCATGTACACTTCATAGCCCAGTGCTTCGGCCTGTTTGCTTAAGGTACCAATAACGTCATCAGCTTCATAACCATCGCTTTCAATAATAGGAATATTCAGCCCCCTGATAATTTTCTTTATATCAGGAATGGCTATGGTCAGGTCTTCGGGAGTTTCCTGGCGATGCGCTTTGTAATCTGCAAAATCTGTGTGGCGTTCTGTAGGCGCAGCCGTGTCAAAGCATACAGCCATGTGGGTAGGCTTTTGGTTATTGATCAATTCAATAATGGTATTGGTAAAGCCAAACTGTGCGTTGGTGTTTTTTCCTTTTGAGGTGATTCGCGGATTACGTATCAGTGCATAATAGGCCCTGAAAATTAATGCGTAGGCATCCAGCAAAAACAGTCTTTTGTCCATGCCGGCGAAGTTAGGAAAATGAATAATGAGTAATCAGTAATGAGTTTGTGTCGTCTGTAAAGATTCTGTTTAGCAGGCGTTGTGTTCACAACAGGAGGCTCTTTGTGATTATCGGTGTATTCATTATTCTTATGCAAAACACAAAAACCCCGCCGATGCAGGGTTTGTTTAAGGTCAATGTATAGGGGGTTAGTAATTAATTATAGGAGAGCTTTTGAGCAATAGGATTTCCGGGCTTTATTTCTTTGTTTAAATATTGCTGAGGATTAGTTACTAAGGTTGTGCCTTGTATGGCAGAACTGTTAGCTTTTCCGGGTGCATTTGCAATAGCGTTGCTGTCTTTGTGAATAAAGTTCAGGTAAAGTGCAAAAAACAGCAGGTTGAAGGCAAAGAAGTTAAGAACCCTTGATAGACGCTTTTTCATAAAATTGGATTTAGAAATATTGGTAAGGCAAAATAGAACGGCTTTAAGACAGGTGCAAGAATTGTTGTTTCTATTTATAAAAATTGGGTGGAACCACTTAGCGATAACTCGTAGAACTACGATTAGAGAAAGCTTTGAACTTTAAATACCTCATATCTTGTTTTGCAGGCAAGACCTGTAATTGCATCTTACCTGCAAATAACATTTGTAGATTGTAGCATAGCGCTAAACTGAAATTAGCGTAGCAATTACTTCATCATCTCCAGCTTCTTTTGCATAGAAAACATTTCATCTCTTAATCTTGCGGCTTCCATAAAATCCATATCACGGGCAGCTTTTTCCATTTCTTTTTTTGTTTTGGAAATGGCTTTTTCCAATTGGGGAATGGTAGTGTATTCCGCTTCATCTTCCGCGGCCTTTGTCATAACTTCTTCTACTGCGTAAGGCGATTCAGGATCATAGCCTTTTATATCCAGCACAGAAGTTTGCGCCATCACCTGCTCTACCGATTTGCGAACGGTAGTTGGCGTTATATTATGCGCAATGTTATATGCCACCTGTTTTTCACGACGCCGATTAGTCTCATCAATGGTTCTTTGCATGCTTTCCGTCATGGTGTCAGCATAAAAAATAACCAGGCCTTCTGCATTTCGGGCTGCACGTCCTGCCGTTTGGGTTAATGATCTTTCATTACGTAAAAAACCTTCTTTATCGGCATCAAGAATAGCAACCAGCGACACTTCCGGTAAATCCAGGCCTTCACGCAATAAGTTTACACCTACCAGCACGTCAATATTTCCTAAACGCAGGTCACGCAATATTTCTACCCGTTCCAAAGCATCAATATCGCTGTGTATGTATTTGGATTTAATGTCAATGCGCTTTAAGTATTTGTCCATTTCTTCAGCCATACGTTTGGTTAAAGTGGTTACCAATACCCTGTCACCTTTCTTTACTCTTTTATCAATTTCATCCAGCAGATCGTCAATTTGGTTAACGCTTGGACGTACTTCAATAGGGGGTTCTAATAATCCCGTTGGACGAACCACTTGTTCCACTACTACACCGCCTGTTTGTTCCAGTTCATAATCGCCGGGTGTGGCGCTTACGAAAATAATCTGGTTTAAAAGGTCAGAAAACTCATGAAAATTGAGCGGACGGTTGTCCAGTGCTGATGGCAAACGAAAACCATAATCCACCAAGGTTAGTTTACGGCTTCTGTCGCCGCCATACATACCACTTACCTGCGGTACGGTCTGATGGCTTTCGTCAACCACACACAAAAAATCCTTTGGAAAATAATCAAGCAAACAGAACGGTCTCGTTCCAGGTTTTCTCCTGTCAAAAAAACGGGAATAGTTTTCAATACCATTACAATAGCCCAGCTCACGAATCATTTCAAGGTCGTATTCCACACGTTCTTTTAGCCTTTGGGCTTCAATGAACTTTCCGGTGCCTTTAAAATAATTTACCTGGGCCTGCATCTCGTCCTGTATTTCATACATCACATTTTGTATCTGGTCTTTTGGTGCTACGTAAAGATTAGCAGGAAAAATGGCGGCATTGTCCAGCTTGCCAATGCGCTTGCCCTGCTGAACGTCTATACTTTCTATTTCTTCAATTTCATCGTCAAAAAACGTAACACGATAGCCAAAATCAACATAGGGTAAGTTGATGTCAACCGTGTCGCCTTTCACACGAAAGGTTCCCCGGTTAAACTCAATAGAAGTTCTGTTATAAAGCGAGTTGACGAGAGCATGCAGGAAACCTTGTCTTGATAAACGTTCGCCTTTGGCAATGCGGATAATGCCGCTTTCATAATCGGTAGGATTGCCCATACCATAAATGCAGCTAACACTGGCCACCACAATAATATCGCGACGTCCTGAAAGCAAACTTGTTGTAGCCCTCAAACGAAGTTTGTCCAGTTCCTCATTGATGTTCAGATCTTTTTCAATGTAGGTATCAGTAGTAGGCATGTAAGCTTCAGGCTGATAGTAATCATAATATGAAACGAAATATTCCACTGCATTTTCAGGAAAAAATTGCCTGAATTCGCCATATAACTGGGCTACCAAAGTTTTGTTGTGTGTTAAAACCAGGGTAGGCCGCTGCACATTTTGAATAACGTTAGCTACCGTAAAAGTTTTACCCGAGCCGGTTACACCCAACAATACCTGGCTTCTTTCGCCTTGCAAAATGCCTTCTGTTAACTCTTTAATGGCAGAAGGCTGATCGCCGGCGGGCTTATAGGGAGATTGAATTTGAAATGCCATATTCGCAAAATTAAAACAGCTTAAATTGAAAATTCTTCAATTGATTATAGCAAAAGCTGTGCTTTTATTTTAACCAGTTCTTTCATAAACGCTTAATAATCATTTTCTTATAAATATGGCAGAATATTTGACAACCAAAAGAGTCTATCCAAGATTTTGAAAGCCATTAGCCTCGTGTCTAAAAGTCCAATCTCAAAAACCATTTAGAAAGTTTAAACCTATTGAACGCCAACAATGGCCTTGTTTTAACCAACAGGCTTTTAATAAAAAATCCCGCCATAACAGCGGGATTTTTTGTTTTTAAAAGCTTTACGCTGTTTGCAATTCTTTTATTTTTTCGCGGATCTTTCCTTCAATTTCATCAGCCAGTGCAGGATTATCTTTCAGCAATGATTTTACGCCTTCACGTCCCTGTCCCAACTTATCACTATTGTAGCTGAACCAACTTCCGCTTTTTTGTACAATACCCATTTCCACACCCATGTCCAGGATCTCGCCGATCTTAGAAACACCTTCGCCAAATACCAGGTCAAATTCTGCTGTGCGGAAAGGAGGTGCCACCTTATTTTTTACCACTTTCACCTTCACCCTGTTGCCTACGGCTTCATCGCCGTCTTTGATCTGCGCCATGCGACGAATATCCAAACGTACAGAAGCATAGAATTTTAAGGCATTACCGCCAGTGGTTGTTTCGGGGTTGCCAAACATTACACCAATCTTTTCCCGCAGCTGGTTAATGAAAATACAGATGGTATTTGTTTTAGCAATCGTGGCGGTTAGTTTGCGCAAAGCCTGCGACATTAAACGGGCTTGTAAACCCATTTTGCTGTCACCCATTTCGCCTTCCAGTTCGCCTTTTGGAACAAGCGCAGCTACTGAGTCAATTACCACCACATCCAAAGCGCCGGAGAGAATCAGGCGGTCGGCAATTTCCAATGCCTGTTCGCCATAGTCAGGCTGAGAGATCAATAAATTATCTATATCCACGCCCAGCTTTTGCGCATAGGCACTGTCAAAAGCATGCTCCGCATCAATGATGGCGCACATGCCACCTTTTTTTTGTGCTTCGGCAATAACATGCGTGGCAATGGTGGTTTTACCAGAGCTTTCAGGGCCATATATTTCTACTACGCGGCCCCGGGGCAAACCGCCTACGCCAAGCGCAGAGTCTAGGCCAATGGAACCGGTTGAAACAACCTCTATTTCTTTTTCACCTTTTTCGTTCATCATCATTACACTACCCTTACCAAAGTCTTTGTCTATCTTATCCATGGTAAGCTTGAGTGCTTTTAATTTTTCAGCGTTTGACATGTTTTTTAGTTGAAAGAGTTAGAAGAAAGATGGCTCTAATTTAGGCTTAAAAACGCATCTGTTCTTAAAAATTTATTTGCATGCGAAGCTAATGTTTTTAGCAAAACATACCTAATAAAAATCGGTGGAAAGGCATTAAGAATAGGTTAAAGAAATAAGGCGGAAAACAGCCTTTTCTTTCCTGAAACTTGGGTTAAACTGCAAAGCTTTTTTTGCGAGAAACAAAGCGATTTTAATAATGGATTTTTCTTTGGATATTCGTGAAAACTTCATTGCATGAAAAAGTTATTTCTCTTTGCCTTTATGGCTATTGCTATTACCGGCTACTCGCAGAATAAAGAAAAAACGCCTGCCGCTAAAGGTGTTGTATATGGCATTGTGTCTGAAGAAAACGATGCTGTAAATCCGGATGACATAAAAGCAAAACTGGTCAACAACCAGTACGACGGACAGGTAAAGGCCAAAGTGGTAGAAGTGTGTAAGGCAGAAGGCTGCTGGATAAAAGTGCAAAAGAAAGATGGTAGTGCAATGATGGTAAGATCAAAAGACCACGCCTTTTTAATGCCTGAAAATATTGTAGGAAAAACTGTTTTGATCGAAGGAAGCGCCACCGTGAAAGAAGTATCGGAAGAAATGCGTAAACATTATGCCGAAGATGCCGGAAAATCGAAAAAGGAAATTGCTAAAATAAAAGGGCCTGAGAAAGATATTCAGTTTGCTGCCACAGGTGTAAAGGTTTTAGATTAATTCCTTACACAGTTCTCACTTTGCTTTAAATTTAAACTGGAGCTTTTTTTTGGCACAAGTTTTTTTGAATATTCATAAAGGGGTTTCATGAAAAAGCTAGGTGTATGCATATGGATAGTTTTTTTCTTTTCCTGTAATAATGGAGAACAGAAAACTGTAACAAATACTGATACTACCGAAACGACTTCAGATACTTTGCAAAAAACGACTTCTGAAAATGCATATGCCATTCAGCAAAAAGATGCCGATACAATCGTTAAACGAACTTATGATACAGAGGCAGCCATTAAGCCTGTAACAGAACGTGTAAAAAATCCTTCAGGCATCTACCAGGCATTGTTGCCCTATCAGGATTCGGTTAAAATAGAGCAAACCATAAAATTTTATAGCAACAATACTTACCAGCTGCAGGAAAAATTTTTACCGGAAAGAGACAGCGTCGTTATTACCACGGGAACGTGGACACCTTCTAATGGTTTTATCTGGCTGTACAACGACCAGGTGGTGAGAGGTCGCTATAAATGGCAAGGCGACGTTTTGCAATATTTCGATCCGCCTCACAAAAAAACTTACGCTATGCACAAACTTAATGATGTGCTTGAGAATGATGTTTGGAAAAATAAAAAAGAGGAAGGCGTGGTTTTATTTGGCATTGGCAATGAACCTTTCTGGAGTATTGAATTCAATAACAAGGATACCATCAGCTTTTTGCTTTCTGAATGGACAAATCCTGTAAAAATGAAATTGACAGAAACAACAAACGCCAGCGACACTACAATTTACCTGGCGCAAAACGATTCTTCGCAATTAAAGCTCATGGTCCTTCCTTATTTCTGCAACGATGGTATGAGTGACAATGTGTATCAAAACAAAGTGCAAGTGCAGTACAATCACAAAACCTATAGTGGCTGTGGCGTTTTATACAAATAGCTTTGCGGGTTTCAGTTTTCTTTACTTATAACCAGGCATTTAAACTTCTATAAGCAATTAAGTTTTATTTAGCGCAGGCCAAACAATACGGCAACATAGTCTTCGTTATCTCAAAAAATCAAACCTGCTTATGAGCCTTTAAAAACGCAGGCTATGCAAAAGGTTTATTTATTACTTCGAAGCAATCAGCAAACGGGCCCTCATACGCTTGAGGAATTATTGAAGTTGGATTTAAAACCTTTCGACCTTGTTTGGGTAGAAGGAAAAAGTTATGGATGGTCTTATCCTTCCGAAATAGAAACACTGAAGCCTTTTGTAACACCCAACAGTGACAAAGTTCTGGAAGTTGCTTCACCCGCTATAACCCCTGATTCTTTTGAAGCAGATAAAACGGCTGGTAAAAAAATATTTGTCAGCATGCCCGTTGCTAACGTAGCTGCATCCATACCTTCAGTTTCTGTTGATGCCATTGAACAAAAGGCTGAAGAATTGCGCCGGAGAGCACAATCTTATACCCCGCAAAATACTTTGCAACCGGAGGAACTGAGAACAAATTATGCACGCAATCTTAGCGATGTGGAAGAGGATTACACTTCGTGGGTTTTTAAGAAGAAGACCAAAAGCAAAGCTTATGGAAATAAAAAATATTGGGCGTTCGGAGCCGCCATTGCAATATTATTCTGTGGAACATGGATGGTAATAAAAATGACGGCATCAAAATCTTCTGCTGCAATACAGCCATTAGTTGTACAAACCAATGCTGACGAAAAAGTTGCCAATTCGTCAATTGAACCAACAGAAGCTTCAGCAGCAATTCCTGTTTCGCAAAACAAATTGGTGAAGCGCCTTGCTGCCAGCAATGTTTCTAAAAAAGGGAAAGTGCAAAAAGCAGCCGCAAATAATCTAATTATTAAAGAAAAGGCAATAGTAGTAGATGCTGATGTTGTACAAAAGCAACCCGCAGGTACAATTGAAGAACAAACACCCATTATTACAGAAGAAAAAAATGAACCCGTCGGAAAAACCAAAGAAAAACGAACACTAAAAACCTTGTTCAATACTTTGTTCAAGAAAAACAAGAAAGAAGAGGCTGTGCAAGAGGAGGAACCAAAATCCGCCAGCAATAACAATAATCAAAGAACTGCGACTCACCGTGGCGATGAACAGGAAAGTGTTGCCAACATTGTTGATCTTTCCGACCAGGTAACTGTAAAATTGAATAAAACGTCCAACGACTGGATGATGGGCGTGCAGGGTTTGAAGCTAACACTTTACAACAATAGTGAAGCCACTTTGAAAACAGCTGTAGTACAGGTACTCTATTATTCGGATGAAAATAATTTGCTGGAAACAAAGACAATCAATTTCTCCAACATAGCACCCGGAAAATCGCAAGCTATGGCGGCACCCGATCATCGCCTGGCCGATCATGTTGATTATAAAATAACTTCTGCCCGGGGTATTGCCAATGCTTATGCAAAGCAGTAAATAATATGAAATTGCAAGAGGTTATAAATTGCTGACATTAAACTTTCCATTACATGCTTCCTTTTTCTCAATTCATGCAACACCTTATTGCCACCGCTGAAGGCTCATAATACTTTCGAAGCCTTAATCATGTTTATGCTTCGAAAGATTTTAAAGTGGACAGGCATTATTCTTTTGATACTTATTGCCGGTGTTGCACTTACTACTGCCCTGCGTCAGCATTTAAAATACGATGCGCCGTATCCCAATATTAAAGCATCTACCGACAGTGCTGTTATTGCAAAAGGCAAGCACCTGGTAACAGGCCCCGCACATTGTATTGATTGCCATAGTCCCATTCACAATAAAGATTCCGTGTTGCGCCTGGGACAGGATGTGCCTTTAATTGGAGGTACTAAATTTGATCTGCCTTTCGGAAAATTTTATACACGAAATCTTACCTCTGATAAAGAAACTGGTATTGGCAATATGACCGATGGGGAAATTGCCCGTGTGCTGCGCTATAGCGTAAAGAAAAATGGAGAAGCAGTATTGCCATTCATGCCTTTTCAAAATTTGACCGACGAAGACCTTACAGCTATCATTTCTTACCTGCGTTCGTTAAAACCGGTTCGTAACCAGGTGCCTGATCATGATTATAATGTGGTGGGCAATTTGATCAAAGCTTTTTTGATAAAACCGGTCGGACCTACCGAAAAAATTGTGGCTTCCGTACCAGAAGATA
>JBQCJM010000091.1:0-11010 GCA_051952715.1 Flavisolibacter sp. | reverse complement strand
CAGCAATCCGTTTACGATCTTACATAGTTTTTCAAACCTCAAACGATCATGCATCCGGAATTTCAGGCTCTACCAGCTTAGCCAGCTTTTCCAGCGATTCCTGCCAGCCCAGGTAACACATTTCCACTGGTATCATGGCAGGGATGCCTTCCTGCAAAATTTTAATTTCGGTGCCTGCCATCACTTTTTTAAGCCACACCGAAGTGGTCATCTCGCCGGGCAGGTTGGGATCGTCAAATTTGTCGGTGTACTTTAAAAACTCGGCCGGTTTAATGTCCAGATATTGTCCACCAAAGGAATGGCTATTGCCGGTAGAGAAGTTATGAAACGACATCCTGAAGCTTCCTCCCACGGTCACGTTCATATCGTGTACCGTGCAAACAAAGCCATAAGGAGGCAGCCATGCCGCCATAGCATTGGCTTCGGTAAAGGCACGGAATACTTTTTCCGGCGATGCTTTTAAAACCCTGTGCAGGGAAACGCTGTTGTCTGCCATAAAATTAATTTTAGTATTCCTACTCGTTTGGCTTTTCGGACCCGCCCGTTTTTGGTGGTAGCTGCTCCACTGCTTATTGTCATTGTTGACATTACAAAGCTGGTGATAAAGTTTCAATAGCAGCGGGTGGTAATACGGCAATTTGAGGGGTGGTTTACGGCAAGAGAGGAAATGAAATAAACAATTTTATTTTCAACAGGTCTCCAAATCAGGGAGACCCGGCTCTTCGATGTAAAGAAAACTTCTAGCGCCTTATTGCGCATGACCTAACGCCTGCAAATGCTGGAGGGAAACGATAGCGCAATAAGGCGCCTTTAGTATCCACGCATAGCACGAACAACCAACCTATCAAAAGCAAAGACTGTAACTATTATGACTGTTACAAGCCCCTTCAGGGGGGTTCGGGGAACGTGTGCTGCCTGGCCGCATACGCGGAGCGATTATGGCGGCCTTGAACTTTTTGGTTACTTTTTCTTTCAAGAGAAAAAGTAATATAACACAATAGGAATGACAGAAAGAATGGTTAGCAACACCTATAAACCAACCGTTTCTTCAGCGTTATTGTGCAAAGTAAAACATATGACACAGCCCTATAAGTAGACACTCACACAAGAATATTGCCGCTCAAACCATTATTAAGAAAATACTGGCTTAAATAAGAATTCCTTCTTATGTTGTAGTCCTAAAGTGCTGTCACTGCACTGGAATTCCACTTCAACCAAAGATTGTTTCCAACAAAAATTAAAAAGTAAAAAGTCAATACCCATGACTGATACCGCTATTATTAAAACTACAGGGCTCACGTACCATTTCAGCAAGCAACAAAAGACCCTGGACGATATTAACCTGCAGGTGGAAAAAGGCAGCATCTACGGTTTTTTAGGGCCTAATGGTGCAGGCAAAACCACTACCCTGCGTTTGTTACTGGGCTTGTTGAAAAAGCAGCAAGGCTCTGTACAGGTCTTTGGAAAAGAGTTTGGCCAGCACCGCTTAGATTCTTTGAGAAAGATTGGTTCACTCATCGAACAGCCATCTTTATACGGCCACCTCACGGCAAAAGAAAATCTTGAGATCTACCGCAGGATCTATGGCGCTCCCAAAGAAAGTATTGCTTCCGTGCTGCAATTGGTAGGGCTGGAAGGAACCGGCCGGAAAAAGGCAAAGCAGTTCTCGCTGGGCATGAAACAGCGTCTGTCCATTGCTGTTGCCTTGCTGCATCAGCCCGAGCTTCTCATCCTCGACGAGCCTACCAATGGCCTGGACCCGAACGGTATTATTGAAATAAGAGAACTGGTAAAACGACTGAACCGGGAAAATGGTGTTACCATCATTGTATCCAGCCATATATTGTTAGAGGTGGAACGCATGGCCACGCATGTGGGCATCATCAACAGGGGAAGAATGGTGTTCCAGGGAACACTGGGAGAGTTGCAAAGCATGAAGAACAAACAAAGCTTCGTTCAGCTTGACACCAGCGACAACACTGCCGCCCTGCAACTACTGGCCCCCTACGGCGCCGAAGCTGTGAACGGCTGGGTGGTGCTACCCACTACGGAAAGGCGGGTAACGGCGGCCATTAACCGCAAACTGGTGGAGCAAAATATTGACGTGTACCTGTTGCAGCCCCAACAAAACGACCTTGAACAAATATTTATTGACATAACATCCAATCATAACCCATGAGCTTTATCATCTCCACCCAGGCAGAACTGCTGAAGACAAAACGTACCGCTTCTTTTTGGCTTAGCATTATTGCTGCAGCCTTTATACCCACTATACTGATCATTGCACTTCTTACCGGCGACGATGCTTCGAGGGCAGGCCTTTCAGATGACCCGTGGAAGAAGTTCTTTAAAATTGGCTGGCAGATCTTCTGCATATTTATTGTGCCTGTATATATTGTACTTTCTACTACATTGCTGACACAGATTGAATTCAGAAACAACACATGGAAGCAGGTCTTTGCTTCGCCCCAATCGCTGGGCAATATTTTCTTTTCCAAGTTCCTGGCTATTCATTTCATGATCCTGTTCTGCTTTGTGCTTTTTAATGTCTTCATGATCCTTTCCGCGTTGGGTACAAATCTTTTCAATTCAAGCTTTACTTTTCTGCATCATCGTATTGACTGGCCGGGGCTTTTGTTCCTGAACCTGAAAGTGTACATTTCTATTCTCGGCATCAGTGCCATCCAATACTGGCTATCGCTGCGGTTCAAAAACTTTATTGCGCCTATGGGCATTGGCCTTGCCTTGCTGATAGCGGGCATTGTTGCGCTGGTCAATCAATGGGCGCATGTGTACAAGTATCCTTATTCGTTGTCTCTCCTTTCGTACGACTACGCACAAAAAAGCGGCAGGCCTTTTTTAGAAAACCATGAATGGAATTCGATAGGCTATTTCGTGTTGTTTATCCTAATTGGATTTTTGGACATGAAAATGCGCAAGGAAAAAGGTTAACCCCTACCGAAAGAAAACCCCGATAGTAAAAACAATTGTTCTTATAAAAAGATAAAGGATAACTGGTTTGATTTATCAAACTGGTTAGCCAACTTCTATAGATGATGACAATGGAGCTATTTTATTTTGTTACCGTTACTCTTAAAAAAGCAGCAGAAATACAAGTTGTGCTTGTGCCCGGATTGCCGCTCCTGTTTTCACGAACAAACAATTCTTCCAGTTCCTGCTGCAGTTGCATAGCCTTGCCGGCTTTTTCGGCCGCTTCAAAAGCGTTCATGGTAGGGCCATAATAATCCCTGAACCTTTCTACAAACACCGAAGGTGCATAAGGTGCACGAAAGGTAAATTCATCTTTGAAGAAGGAAATGTTTTCGGGAGCAATGCCTGCCTTGCCAAAACGTTCGATGACGTGACTTTCCACACCCCATAACATCGGGCTCACAAATCCTTCGGGTGGCGGAGGGGTATAGGCAGAACTGATTTTCAACAACTGCGCTACCATGGTAGGGTCGTTAGGTATCCAGTTGCCCATTACAATGCGGCCGCCGCGGCGGGTAACTCTCACCATTTCCTTTGCTACCTCAAAAGGCTTTGGTGAGAACATGGCACCGAAGATGCTTACCACCAGGTCAAAACTATTATCTGCTATGCCTTCAAGGTTGGCAGCATCGCCTTCGCTAACGCTGATATTTGCCAACCCTTCCTGTTGTATGCGTTTATTGGCCGCGGCTACCAGTTTGCTGGAGATGTCTACACCCTGTACCGTAGCACCAAGCTTTGCAGTGGGTATGGCCGTGTTACCATCACCGCAGCCCAGTTCCAGCACCCGCATACCAGGTTCAACATGTAATTGATCGACCAATGCGGCGCCGCTTTCACGCATGGTTTCGGCTATGAGAGAGAAATTACCTTTTTCCCATAAAGCTTTGTTAGGGCTTACAGCGGTAGGCTGCTGTGTTGCTGATTCGTTCATGGCATTCGTTTTTGAAGTTGAAGAAAAATGCTTCAGGGGGTGCAACGAATCAAAACTGGTTCAATAAGGTAGCGTTTATGAAAATACAAAATTTTGTTGGTTGAAGTTGTCATAATTTATGCCCATCGCTATACAACAACCGTTTTCCATTTTCCTTTTTTAAATAAAATATAAGCTGCAATGGCCATGGCTGTTTCGGCCACAGGAATAGCAATGAAAGAGCCTGTGCTTCCCATGGTGGTCCACTCGGTTAAAATATAAGCCAGCGGAATTTGCAAAAACCAAAACCCAAACAGGTTGATGAGCGTTGGTGTTTTGGTATCACCGGCTCCATTCAATGCCTGGGTCATCACCATGCCAATGCCATAAAATGTATAACCCGTACCAATAATTTGCAGCGCCATTGTGCCCACCTGGTGTACAGCTGCATCTTTTGTAAACACACTAATAATGGGGCCGGCAAAAAACACGAAGAGCAACATCACACCTGTCATAAAAATGGCATTATACTTTGCCGTAAGCAATACGCTTTGCTCGGCTCTTGCAGGCTGTTTGGCACCGAGGTTTTGCCCAACTAACGTAGCCGCAGCATTACTCAATCCCCATGCGGGCAAAATAAAAAATACAACGTTCCGTATCGCCACCTGGTAACCCGCCGATGCACTGGTACCACCGGCATGCGCTACTAACATGGCCAGCACAATCCAGCTTCCGGAGCCGATCAAAAATTGTGAAGTGGCGGGCCACGCAATACCCAACAGGTTTTTAATAATGCTCAGGTCCGTCTTAAAATGTTTTCGCCTGATATGAATATTACTGGTGCCTTTGAACAAGTGGTAACATTGATAAGCCACGCCAATACCCCTGCCAATGGTGGTGGCAATGGCCGCACCTTTTAATCCGTACAAGGCGATAAAAATGGGACAAAGAATAATGTTTGATATGCTGGCCAACCAAAGGCTGCGCATGGCCATGGCGGCATTGCCGGCGCCTCTGAAAATGCCGTTGATAAGAAAAAGCAGGATGATGAACAGGCTTCCGCCAAACATAATGCGGGTAAATGAAGCACCTTCCTGCACCACATCGGGACTGGCGCCCATGATGCTTAAAATATGCGGTGCAAAAAATACCCCCGTCACACTGATGATAATGGTAGCTGCCACCGCTACAATAAGGGCCTGTACGCCAGCATGCGCCGCTTCTTCATTATTCTTTTCGCCAATTCTACGGGCTACCATGGCCGTAGCCGCCGTACTAAGGCCCATGGCAATAGAATACACAATGGTAATGACAGATTCGGTTAAGCCAACAGTAGCAATAGCATTCTCGCCCAATTTGCCTACAAAAAACATATCTACTACGGCAAAAACGGATTCAAGACTTAGTTCCAGTATCATGGGCACTGCCAGCAAAATAATGGCATGACGAATACTGCCTTGTGTATAATCATAATCTTCGCCACGGAGCGATCTTTTTATCAAAGACAAAAAGGAATAGAACCTATGTGTATAAGCAGATGGCTGCGACATATAAAACAAATTAAAAAAACTAAAAAATAATATGGAAAAACAATGGCGCTATGCCATTTGTAAAGTTTGTATGGCCGCCTTAAAAGATGAACGGCTGTGTAAGGAACTTCATATGCGGAGCTTAAGAGGAAGTAAAACTATTGTTTCTTTTTCAATACAGCTACATATTGTTTTACAAAATCTTCTTTGAGCTTGCGTTTGTATTGCATAATAAACCGCGGATGCGGCACTACATCAATGGCTTTGAACCATTGGTGCTTTTCGTTTAGAGCTGATAAGTATTTATAGTTTTTTTCACCACCGATGCAGATACATCGGTTTGCATTGGTTTTGTATGAAGTGAGCTGGTGCATGCTTTCTACAATAAACGGCTCAACGATTTGCAGCAACTTTTTATCATCGTAGTAATTGATGTTTTTTCCATGCTGCACAAAACCAAGCGGGCAAACAGAGCTGATGAAGAATTCGGAATAAAACTTTTTTACACCGCCATAGGCTTCTATCATCTCATAAATAAATTCGGCTGAAAGTTCTGTGCCGCTTTTAAATGGATGTTCAATGCCGCAATAAAGAGAAAGCTGTTTGGATGCTGTAAAATTAACACCGGTTATGCCCGCCCCAAACCTGCCGGGATTAATACCAAACAACAGTGTTCTTGCATTGGCATCGTTATAAAATTTTGCGCAGAATTTTTCTACAACACTTAATACTTCTTCGCTTTGTTGTGGATATAACCATTCGATGTGGTTAGGCAATTTTTTGGGTGGGTGCAAATTTTTATAAAAAGAAAGGATGTGTTCTGCCCAATTCATAATTGTTTTTCGAAGATGCAATTTAAACGGGAAAATTTTTACTCTTTTTTTAATCTATCCGAGGTGATGTGCAAATAAAATAAGCAAAAAAATTACCGGCCTAAAAGCCGGTAAGCATTCAATATCCTGCATAGTTGCCACCAGGCCCGTCGTTGTGAAAACTCTTTCTTGCCCTGTCTTTCATATTTGTCTTATTCCTAGCATCCTCATCCCGTTTTGTGTCCGCTTCGTTTCTTGCATTATTGTCCCTGGAAGAGCCTTGTGCCGGCGGCGCCTCGTTATGTGCCGTATCTCTTCGCTTTTCATCTTCTTTCATAGCAAGCTTTTTAATCATCAACTTTACCACAAAAAGAGTGCTGTTCTCAACGGCAATGCCTTTGAAATCTGCACATAAAATTTTTTAGCTTAGGAAGAGGTTGAAAAATATTGATGAGGATAACACCTGCAACAGCATCAAGCAACAATTGCATCCGAATCTCCCTGCAATACTGTTTTTAGCCCCTAAGTGCTTCGTATTAACCGGAGATAAAAACGTACAATTAACCTTTTTGTCATGCCAAACCCTTCTTTCGTGTAACATTTTTTAGCCTTCCCGCTACCAACAATACGTTTGCACCCGTAAAAACAAAAACGGCAACAGGCCGGTTGGTTTTACAAACTAAAATCAAAGAATTATGAGATCGTTATTACTGCTTTTATTAGCAACTGCTGCTTTAGGCGTCAATGCCCAACAGGTATCCGGACTGGCAAAAGACACACAAGGCACGCCGCTTACAGGCGCCACCATTACGCTGTTTAAGGCAAAAGACACTTCGGTTGTAAAGCTGGCCGTTTCAAAAGATGGCGCTTACAGCTTTGCCGACATAAAAGAAGGTGAATACAGAGTAGGCGCGTCTTATGTAGGGTTTACTTCGCAACTTTCTGCTCCTTTTGCAGTTTCTACTGCCAGCGTAAAAGTTCCGGATTTTAAACTGGAAAAAGCCGCTGCCGATTTAAAAGGCATTGTGGTAACAGCTAAAAAGCCCATCGTGGAAGTGAAGGCCGATAAAACCATTTTGAATGTGGAAGGCACCATCAATGCAACAGGCTCCGATGCGCTGGACCTGCTGCGCAAATCGCCGGGTGTCACAGTTGATAAAGACGAAAACCTGAGCCTGAGCGGTAAAAATGGTGTGCAGGTTTATATTGACGGAAGACCTACGCCTTTGAGCGGGCAAGACCTGGCAAATTATTTAAAATCGCTGAATTCTTCGCAGATCGAAGCCATTGAACTTATTACCAATCCTTCGGCCAAGTATGAAGCAGCCGGTAATGCTGGCATCATCAATATTCGTTTGAAAAAGAACAAGGCTTTAGGAACTAATGGTACCGTAAACGCAGGCTATAACGTTAGCCATTATTCAAAATACAACGCAGGATTCTCAATCAATCACCGAAACAGGAACATCAACATCTTTGGTAACTACAATTACAACCAGGGAAAAAACCTGAACCGGATGAATATTTACCGTTCTGTTGCCGATAGCATCTTCGATAATGAAGGCGAAATAACTTTTAACAACAAAAGCCACAACTTTAAAGCAGGCGCCGATTATTTTCTTGATAAAAAGAATACAGTTGGCGTGATGGTGAATGGCAACTTCAGCGATCCTACATTGAACAACTATAGCAAAACTGCAATTTCATATGCGCCAACAAAGGCAGTGAACAGCATTTTGATAGCAGATAACACGAGCAATATGAAGCGGAATAATATTAATTATAACGCCAATTACAGCTTTACCGATCCTGCAGGCAAAAGCCTTACTGTAAATGCCGATTATGGAAGCTACACCATCCGCAATGATCAATACCAGCCCAACAATTATTACGATGCTTCAGGACAAAACCTTGTAAGAAGCAATGTTTATGAAATGATTGCACCCAGCGACATTGACATCAGCTCTGTAAAAGCCGACTGGGAGCAAAATTTTGCAAAAGGCAAATTAGGCTTTGGTGGCAAAACCGCTTTTGTAAAAAGCGATAACGATTTTCAACGCTATAATGTATACAACAGCGGGAAAGAATTAGACAAAGACCGCAGCAATCGTTTTACTTATAAAGAAAATATCAACGCCGGTTACGTTAACTATAATCGTCCGTTTAAAGGCTTTATGATACAGGCCGGCCTGCGTGTGGAAAATACAAATACCGAAGGTGTTTCAAAAGGATTAAAAAATAATGGCGGCGGATACCAGGCTTACGATTCAACTTTCGAACGCAACTACACCGACCTGTTTCCAAGTGCAGCCATTACGTTCAACAAAAATCCAATGAACCAGTTGAGCCTTACCTACAGCCGCCGCATTGACCGTCCGGCTTACCAGGACCTGAATCCTTTTGAGTTTAAATTAGACGATTATTTATTCCAGAAAGGCAACATCAACCTGCGTCCGCAATACACCAACAGTTTCGGCATTACGCATACTTATAAATACAGGCTGAATACTACTTTGAACTATAGCCATGTAAAAGATATGTTTGTGCAACTGGCCGATGTGGTAGAAACCTCAAAGGCAGTTCTTTCTAAAAAGAACCTGGCCTCGCAGGATATTGTGAGCCTGAACATGAGCTATCCTTTTCAATATAAATCGTACAGCGTTTTTGGAAATCTGAATACCAACTATTCTCACTACAAAGCCAATTTCGGCGATGACAGGGATATTGATCTGAAAGCATTTGCCTTAAGCTTTTATGCACAAAACAGCCTGCGTTTTGCCAAAACATGGACGGCAGAAGTAACAGGTTTTTACAATGCACCAACTGTATACATGGGCGCCATTAAAGGCCATACATTGTGGAGTGTTGATGCAGGTTTGCAAAAACAACTGTTCAACAGCAAAGCTACCATCAAGGCTTCGGTAAGCGATGTGTTCAACAGCCTGAAGTTTAGAGGAACGATGGATTATGCAGGCCAGAAATCTGAGTTCAGCTCCAAATGGGAAAGCCGCCAGTTCAAGTTAAGCCTTAGCTTCCGTTTTGGAAACAACGGTGTGAAAGCCGCACGGCAGCGCAATACCGGCGCAGAAGAAGAAACCAAGCGGGTGCAGCAAAGTGGCGGCGGCGGTATTGGTATCGGAAATTAATAACAGCAATAAATCAGCATAAAGGGGGAAACGTTTCCTCCTTTATGCTTTATAAAAACTAAAGTTTTAAATTAGAAGTTTAAACGTTGATTCTGTCCTTTTGAAATCTTGAATAAAAATGAAGTCTTTCAAACGATATTCTTTCTGGAAAGTGTTTTGGATAGTGCTGGGTGTGTACATTTTCTTTGGGCTTATTGGCATGCTGGCACTTTCGCTAATGCCAAGCGAAGCCGATAAAGTTTCTTCTTTTTTTGAATGGAAAACACTTGCCAAAACCGCTATCAGCCTTTTATTCTCTTCTTTGTTTTTTTATTTTTCTATCAACCAGTATTATCATCTTATTGTTGAAAGAAAAAAGTTCATTCCTTACTTACGTTTTTCTTCCCTGGCCGTAGTTGTTTGTTTTGTTTATCATGTAGGCAGCTATTATTTATTTCCTTCTCACGAAGCAGAAAAATATTCGACCATCCCGTTTTTACTTTTCGGAATTGCCATCAATACACTCTTCTTTTTAGGATTAAGCCTGCTCATTGCTTATCTCACCAATTTGCGTGACGAGCAAAAGCAACGCAAGGTATTGGAGGAGCAAAAAATGCAGTTAGAGGTTGAAAAATCACAGGCTAATTTTAATTTTTTAAAAGCACAGATCAATCCCCATTTTTTGCACAACACACTTAATTTTTTATATGCTAAATCTTTGCCTTACTCGCCTGAATTATCAGAAGGCATTTTAACGCTTAGCGATATTATGCGCTACGCCTTAAGCGAAGGCAATGTAAAGGATGGCAAGGCGCCTTTGAAAGATGAAATTGAACATGTACGCAATGTTATTAAGATCAACCAGCTCCGGTTCAGCAATAACCTGAACGTACAATTTGATGTAGATGGCGTGGTAAACGGCGCTACCATCATTCCTTTTATTTTAATTACGCTGGTGGAAAATGCCTTTAAGCACGGCGATCTGAAAAGCAATGAATATCCCATTGTCATCAAGCTGAAAATAGAAAAAGATCAGTTGTGTTTTTATTGCCGCAATAAAAAGAAAACCGGGCCAAAAGAACTTTCAACCGGCATTGGATTAGACAATATCAAAAAACGTCTCGACCTTGCATATGGAAAACATTATAGCTTCAATGTAAAAGATGAAGCCGAAATGTACACTACCGAATTAACCATTACACAGCTATGATCAATTGCCTTATTGTAGATGACGAACAACATGCTATTGACATTTTGGTGCACTATGTAAGTCAAACGCCGCACTTGCACCTGGCAGGCACTACCACTAATCCAATAGAAGCGCTGCAATTGGTGCACACGCAAAATGTAGACCTTGTTTTTTTGGACATACAGATGCCTGAGCTTTCGGGTATTGATTTTGTAAAAGCCCTTAATGGTTCGGCAAAAGTAATCTTAACAACGGCTTACAGCGAATTTGCTTTGGAAAGCTATGAACTGGACGTGGTAGATTACCTGTTGAAGCCCATCCGGCTGCCCCGGTTTTTAAGTGCTGTACAAAAAGCAGTAAATGATTTGAGAGAAAAAGGAGATGAAAAAGATACCGAAGAAGACGATTACATTTTTGTAAAAACAGAATCGAAAGGAAAGCTGTTGAAAAT
>JBQCJM010000090.1:0-2083 GCA_051952715.1 Flavisolibacter sp. | reverse complement strand
AGTGCAAAATCGTATTTGGCGGGATCGTTTGGATCAAACTGTTTTAGTTTGTTGGTGAGTTCCAAAGCAGTTAACCAATCTGTTTGTTTACGGGAAATCAGATCAAACCGCCTGGCCACTCTTGCCACGTGTACATCTATCGGACAAACTAATTGTGCAGGCGAAATATTTTTCCAAATGCCAAAGTCAACACCTTTGTCATCGTTTCTGACCATCCAGCGCAAAAACATGTTCAGCCGCTTACAGGTAGAATTTCTTTGGGGTGTGGCAATATGTTTTTTTGTCCGTGCGGGGGCATCGGGCAAAGAGAAAAAATAATCATGAAATCCTGTCAAAGCATTTTCAATGGTTTCATCACCCGGTTGCATCCATTGGCTGAACGCCGTTTCCAGCGATTGGTGTTTAGAATAATGATGATGCAAAAACTCAACAAAATATAAAAGATCGGTAGCGTTAAATGTGCGGTGCTTGAAAGTAGTAAGTTGCTTTAAGCCTTCAGTGTGAGGATTCAAACAAAATTTGTATGGCTCACCATCCATCATCTGCATGAGCTCTTTTGTTTTATTGATGATGATAGTACGATTGCCCCAGGCAAAAATGGAAGCAAAGAATCCTGCGATCTCTATGTCCTGCTTTTTAGCAAACAAATGTGGAATGCAAACAGGATCAGAAGCAATAAAAGAAGGCCGGTTGTATTCACCGGCCTTCTTGTCTAAAAAAGCTTGCAATTTTTTTTCTGTCATTAACCAATGGCCTGATTTAAATCATCAATTAAATCTTCTGCATCTTCAATTCCCACACTCAAGCGGATCAATGAATCCGTCAATCCATTTTTTATTCTTTCTTCCCTTGGTATAGAAGCATGCGTCATAGAAGCCGGGTGATTGATCAAAGATTCTACACCGCCAAGGCTTTCTGCCAAAGCAAATATTTTGGTAGAGGTAAGCAGCTTTTTAGCCGCCTCCATACTGTTATCTTTTAGTTCAAAGCTCATCATGCCACCAAAGCCCCGCATTTGTTTTTTGGCAATGGCGTAGTTGGGATGATCTTCAAAGCCGCACCAATATACTTTGCCTACCTTGGGATGATTACGTAAGAAATGCGCTATTTTTTCTCCGTTCTCACAGTGGCGTTGCATGCGCACATGCAGAGTTTTTATACCTCTTAAAACCAAAAAGCAATCCTGCGGTCCGGGAACAGCTCCACAACTTTTTTGTATAAAATACAATTGATCTCTCAGCGCCGTATCATTCATCATCAAACCGCCTTGTATCACATCGCTGTGACCACCCAAATATTTCGTGGCAGAATGCATTACAATGTCTGCACCCAAATCCAACGGGTTTTGCAAGTACGGAGAAGCAAAAGTATTATCAACGCAAAGCAATGCTTTTGCTTCTTTGGCAATAGCTGCCACCGCACCAATATCTGTAATGTTCATTAACGGATTGGTTGGTGTTTCGATCCAAATCAATTTTGTTTTGTCGTTTACATATTGCCTGATGTTGTTAGCATCTTGCATATTGATGTAATGAAACTTAATACCAAACTTTTCAAACACCTTTGTAAACAAACGATAAGTGCCCCCATATAAATCGTTACCAGTTATTACTTCGTCTCCCGGCTGCAATAATTTAATCACGGCGTCAGTAGCGGCTACACCGCTACTGAAAGCAAGTCCGTGTTTGCCATTTTCGATGGCTGCAAAAGCTGCTTCCAGAGCCGTCCTTGTAGGATTTTGACTGCGTGCATATTCGTATCCTTTGTTCTGTGCCGGACCTTCCTGTACATAAGTTGACGTTTGATAGATCGGCGTCATGATAGCGCCGGTTGAAGGATCGGGCTCTACACCTGCATGTATAAATTTAGTTCCAAGCTTCATATCATTACATTTAAGGTGCAAAGATAGAGGCAGGCAACACGATTTTGGCAATCGCAGGTTACACAGTTGAACAATTTCAATTAATGGGCTTCCCAACGAAGTATATTCTTCGATTTCATGCTTACAGCGCAGCGCTTTCAATGCCGTTCATCCGCCGCATTTCCAGTTTAACAATAGCTTAACCGCAAAAATGTAACAAGC
>JBQCJM010000089.1:0-5897 GCA_051952715.1 Flavisolibacter sp. | reverse complement strand
ACTCTTTCACGTCAGCATTCATTCGTATTTCCACACCAGAACTGTTTGCTTCTTTCATTAAGCAGTCGATAATGGTTTGCGAAGTATCTGTAACAGGAAACATACGGCCATCTTTCTCAACTTTCAGTCGCACACCTCTTTCTTCAAACCATTTAATGGTGTCGGTAGTAAAGAATTGATGGAAGATTTTCTTGACAAAGTTTTGTCCACGGGGGTAACGTTTACTCATCTCTGCAATGTCAAATAAGGCATGCGTAACATTGCATCGTCCGCCACCGGATATTCTTACTTTTGAAAGTAGCTTGCTTGTTTTTTCAAGAATCACCACCTCCAAATTGCGATTCATTCGTGCCGCATTCACCGCACAAAAAAATCCGGCTGCGCCGCCACCAATCACTATAAGCTTTTTGCGGGACAAAATTCAGTTCACAAGTTTACAAGCTCCAAAGTTCACAAGTTGGGCTGATAACTCGTGAACCCATGAACTTGTGAACTGAGGAACTCCTTTAATAGTCGGAGAATAAATTACTGTTCGCTTTTTCAGCCGCTTCAATCGGCGTGTAATCAGAAAGCACATCGGCTTTGCCTTTCATTACACAAACATCATGTTCGAAATGCACGGAGGGTTTTCCATCTTTTGTTCTCACCGTCCAGCCATCGTCGTCAGTAAAAACATCTTTCTTACCCAAATTGATCATTGGTTCAATGGCAATCACTAATCCTTCTTTCAACACGGGCCCCGAACCACGTTTGCCATAATTAGGCACTTGCGGATCTTCATGCATGCTTTTCCCCAAACCATGACCTACTAATTCTCTCACCACACCGTAACCATTTTTCTTTTCTGTATAGTCCTGAATTGCAAAAGATATATCCCCTAAACGGTTACCAACAACCGCTTTTTCAATGCCTTTGTATAACGATTCCTTTGTGATCTTTACGAGTTTTATTACCTCTTCAGACGGTTTGCCAATCATGAAAGTATAAGCATGGTCGCCATGAAAACCATTTTTATAAATACCTATATCAACAGAAATGATATCGCCTTCCTTTAATTCATTTTTACCGGGAAAGCCGTGCACCACTACATCATTTACAGAAATGCAAGAATTGTATGGATAACCGTGATAATTTAAAAATGAGGGCACACCTTTGTTATCGCGGATAAATTCAGCGATAAAATCATCAATGAAAATGGTAGTAATACCCGGCTTTAAAATTTTAGCAACTTCAGAAAGCGTTTTGCTTACGAGTAATGCGCTTTCCCGCATTAGTTCTATTTCCTGTCTGTTTTTATAATAAATCATATAAAGCTCCAAGCTGCAAGCTACAATTTTGGATTTGGCGCTTACGTGCAGCTATATTTTTAAAACAAAAACCTGGCAAGTTCGCTTACCAGGTTTTATAATTATTTCGAAATTTTAACTTCTGCCCAGCAATTAATACAAAGCTTGAGTTACTGTTCGTCCCTGGATGCGTCCGCTTTTCATCAAACCGTCATACTCACGCATTAGCAGTTGTGTTTCTATTTGTTGCAATGTATCCAAAATTACTGCAACCATAATCAGCAAAGAAGTACCACCATAGAAAGTAGAGAAACTTGCTGTTACGCCCATTAGTTGCGCAATGCCCGGAAGGATACCTACCAATGCCAATAAAATAGCACCAGGCAATGTAACCTTGTCCATGATGGCACCGATATAATCTGCTGTTGGCTGGCCTGGCTTTACACCCGGAATGAAACCATTGTTCTGTTTCAGATTATCAGAAATCTGCTTGGGATTAAAAATCAAAGCTGTGTACAAAAATGTAAAACCAATAACCACAACAGCATAAATAATCATATACCATGTATTGGTATGGTCAGTAAAAATTCTATTGATACCTTGGCCTGTTTCTGTTTGTGCAAGACTTGTTAGGTTAAACAATGTAGGCAGGAACATAATGGCCTGAGCAAAGATGATAGGCATTACACCAGCGCTGTTTACCTTAATAGGCAAAAACTGCCGGGCACCACCGAACTGGCGATTACCCACAATTTGCTTGGCATAGTTTACAGGTATTTTGCGTGTGCCCTGAACAAGTAAAATACATCCAAGGATAATAGCAATTAAAACTGCAATCTCAATAATGAAGACGAGGATTTGACCAGAACGTACAGATTTGTTTGTCAACTCTTGCAGAAATGATTGAGGCAAACGGGCAAGAATACCGATCATGATGATCAGTGAAGTACCGTTTCCTAAACCTTTATCTGTAATTTTTTCTCCAAGCCACATTACAAACAAACAGCCCGCGGTTAAAATAATTACTGTCGATAACCAAAAGTAATCGGCATAGCCAGGCATCACACCACCACTTTGCGCAGTAATTTGTTTTAGATAGGCCACATAAGCTGAAGCCTGTACGATGGTTACGGCAACTGTAAGATACCGCGTCCACTGGTTGATTTTTTTACGACCGCTTTCCCCTTCTTTCTGCATTTTCTGAAATTGGGGAACCAAAACCGTCATCAATTGAATAAAGATGGATGCAGAAATGTAAGGCATGATACCTAACGCAAAAATGGAAGCCTGTGAAAAGGCACCACCTGCGAATGTATCAATCAAACCAAGAATACCACCGCTTGCTTGCTTAGCCACCTGGCTTAATCCTGTCGGATCAATACCCGGCAACACAATATGCGTACCCACACGGTAAATGAAAATAAGGAGCAGTGTATACAGAATTTTGTTGCGCAGTTCCTCGATGCTCCAGATATTTTTTAAAGTCTTAATTAAATTTTTCACGGAAAATTCAAGTTTACGGTCCTAAACAAAAAAAGACGCCTTGCAGCGCCTTGCAATTTACTGAAAATTACTTCACTATTTCAACAGAACCACCAGCGGTTTCGATAGACTGCTTTGCTTTTTCGCTGATAGCATTTACTTTGAAGCTCAGCTTAGTTTTTAATTCTCCGTTTCCTAAAATTTTAACTCTATCAGTTTGATTGATCAAACCGTTTGTATATAGATTCTCTAAAGTAAATTCCTGGATGCCGTATTTTTCAACTAATTGCTCAATCTGGCCTAAGTTGAAAACTTTGTATTCAATACGGTTTGGATTTTTAAATCCACGTTTTGGAACGCGGCGTTGAATAGGCATCTGGCCACCTTCGTGTGCACGCTTGCGCTTGTAACCGGCACGGCTCTGGCCACCTTTGTTACCTTTTGTAGAAGTGCCACCATGACCGGAACCTTCACCACGGCCTAATCTTTTTTCTTTGTGAACAGCGCCTTTTGCAGGACGTAAATTGTGTAGTTGCATGTTTTTGATTTTTACTTACGGGGCATCTCCCCTCGCTTAAAAATTATTTGACGTTTGATGTTCGATATTTGCTGTAAGGCCATTTAAACCTTGTGCATCGAACCGTGGACATTAAATTTCTTCCACACTCACCATGTGTTCTACCTTGCGAACCATACCAAGGATTTGTGGGGTCGCTTCAACTTCTTTAGCAGCATTCAATTTGTTCAAACCTAAAGCCTTTAATGTTTGCTTTTGACGCTCAGGTCTGTCAATCGGGCTTTTTACTAAAGTGATTTTTATCTTTTTCATTTTTAGTTTCTTGTTTATAGTTCATTGTTTCTTGTTGGGTTTCCTAAACCAGAAACCTCAAACGAAAAACCAGAAACTGATTTATCCATTAAATACTTTCTTTAAACCGATTCTTCTTGTTTTAGAAACAGAAATTGGTTCACGTAATAAAGCCAGGGCCTCGAAGGTTGCCTTTACCACGTTGTGCGGATTAGCAGAACCCAGGGATTTTGCCAATACATCGGTAACACCTGCGCTTTCCAATACGGCACGCATAGAACCTCCGGCAATTACACCAGTACCATGTGCAGCAGGCTTAATTAAAACTTTTGCTGCGCCTACTTTGGCCAATTGATCGTGAGGAATGGTACCATGCATTACAGGCACTTTGATCAGATTTTTCTTTGCATCTTCAATCCCTTTTGTAATAGCCTCTTGTACTTCTTTGGCTTTACCCAAACCATGACCAACTACACCCTGCTCATTACCAACCACCACTAATGCAGAGAAGCTGAACGTACGACCACCTTTGGTAGTTTTTACTACGCGATTGATGGCAACTACCTTTTCTTTCAATTCAAGGTCGCCTGCTTTTACTCTGTTTAAAATTGCTTTTGCCATTTTATATTACTTAGTAATTACTTGTTTAATTAAGAAGCTGTGAGGTTTTTGCTGTAAGCCATTTCATTCATAGCTCATAGCTCATAACTCAAAGCTGTTTTAGAATACCAAACCGCCTTCTCTTGCGCCTTCGGCCAGTTGTTTTACACGGCCATGGTACAAATTGCCGCCACGGTCAAAAACTACCTTTTCAATACCGAGGTCTTTTGCCTTGCGTGCAATAGCTTGTCCTACCAGCTTGCTTTTTTCTGATTTTGTTCCGTTTTGAGCAGCAATATCTTTATCTCTTGATGAAGCAGCAGCCAAAGTAGCGGCATTATCATCATCAATTAATTGAACATAAATTTCTGCATTGCTACGGAAAACAGAAAGACGTGGCTTTTGCGCTGTACCGGCAACCTTAGCGCGGATGCGATAGCGAATGTTTTGCCTTCTTGTTGTTTTTGCGCTTGTTCTCATTTTCTTTTATTTATCTCCCTGATACTGCCAGGGATGTTTTGTTTGATGTTTGAAATTTGACGTTCGATGTCGAGGAAACTAAATCTCAACCTTCCAACCTCAAACCTTATTTACCAGCTGCTTTACCAGCTTTCTTACGAACCACTTCGCCAGAATAACGAACACCTTTTCCTTTGTAAGGTTCTGGTTTACGGAGGCTGCGAATTTTAGCTGCAACCTGGCCAATCAATTGACGGTCGGTACCATCTAAAGTAATAGTTGGGTTCTGACCTTTTAATTGTTCAGTAGCTACTTTTAATTCTTTCGGAACTTCGAAAATGATGTTGTGAGAATAACCTAAAGCAAGGTCTAATACGTTTCCGGTATTAGCAGCTTTAAAACCCACACCAATCAGTTCCAGTTTTTTTGTATAGCCATCAGTAACACCTTTAACAAGGTTGCTTACCAAAGCTCTTGATAAACCATGCAATGCACGGTGACGAATCTGATCTGTAGGACGGGTAACACTGATCACGCCATCTTTCACTTCCACTTTAATATCACGATCAATGGGTTGCTTTAATTCGCCTTTTGGGCCTTTTACAGTAACCACGTTATCGTTGCCAACAGTAACTGTTACACCGCTGGGCACTGTAATGGGAGCTTTACCTATACGAGACATACAATTTTTGTTTTACGATTTACGATTTTGATTTCTTATTCTGACCGGTCAGCCTAAGTATGTTTCGGCTTAATGTATCAGTATTTTTTGCTGATTAATATACGTAGCAAAGAACCTCGCCACCTACATTCTGAGCCTTAGCTTCTTTATCAGTCAATACTCCTTTTGAAGTAGAGATGATAGCCACGCCCAAACCATTTTTTACACGACGGAAATCGCCTGGTTTAGAATAATGGCGTAAACCTGGACGGCTTACTCTTTCTAAGCTTTGAATAGCAGGTTGTTTGGTTTGAGCATCATACTTCAAGGCTATTTTAATCAAGCCTTGCTTGTTATCATCCTCAAACTTATATTTCAAAATATAACCCTGGTTGTACAAGATCTCAGTCATGCGCTTTTTCAGGTTAGAAGCAGGAATCTCAACGATTCTATGACCGGCCATTTGCGCATTACGAATTCTTGTCAAAAAATCTGCAATAGGATCTGTTACCATGTTTATTTTCCTCCTACACTCCGTTTGTTCGGAGCAATTGGATGTGTTTTGTTTAGTTGATTTGTTGATTGGTTTACTGGTTGACTG